>NZ_SMKJ01000221.1:0-12461 GCF_004348615.1 Micromonospora sp. KC207 | reverse complement strand
CCAGGGCGATCAACGACTACGTCACCGCGTGGAACACCGACGCGAAACCGTTCGTCTGGACCGCGACCCCCGGCGAGATCCTGGCCAAGGTCCGCTGGGTCCACACCGAGGTCCGCAAACTCCTCACCAACAACGACAAGTAAACGATCTCAATTACGCGACACTAGGTCGTCCCGGAAACCCTCGTTTCCGGGACGGCCTCCGCGTGCTCGGCTCCGAACCTTGCAACCGGGTCGGGCCGAAGCGCGCCGCTGCCTATCAGCCCGCCGCAGTGGTCCGGAACAACTGGACGACTCCGGTGATGTTGTCCTGGCCGTGCCCTTGGCCGATCGCCTGCTCGTAGGTGCCGGCGGCGGCGTGGGTCAGGGGAACGGTGCAGAGGCGCGAGGCGGCGTCTGCGGCGGCGTATTGCAGATCCTTGGCTACCAATTCGATGGGGAAGGCGGCGGGGAAAGTGTGGCCGAGCATCGCGGTGGCGGCGGTGGCTACGGCCGGGCTTGCCACTGGGGTGGCGGCGAGTACCTCGATGGCGCGGGCCGCATGCAGGTCGGTGTCGTGCAGCGCGCCGAGCAGTTCGGCGACGGCGGCGATCTGGACGGCGAACAGGGAGTTGACGAGTAGCTTCATCTGCGAGCCGGTCCCGGCCGGTCCCATGTAGTGCACGGCGGCGCCGATCTGTCGCAGCACCGGCCCGACCCGGTGTGCAACCGCCGGCTGCCCGCCGACGAGGAAGATCAGTGTGCCGGCATCGGCCTGGGGGCGTGAGCCCAGCACCGGAGCGTCGAGGAAATCCACACCGCGCTGTGTACACCGGCCGGCGAGCTCGGCGGCGAAGGCCGGGGTGACGGTGGAACAGTCGACGGCGACCGTGCCCGGCGCTATCGCTGCCAGCGCGCCGATGTCCGGGGCCAGCCAGACGCTGCGGCCGGCGTCGTCATCGCGCAGCATGCTGATCACGAGGTCGCGCTGCTGCGCGGCTGCCGCTGGCGTCGACGTCGAGGTGGCGCCCGCCTCGACCAAGGCCCGAGTCGCCTCGGCCGTGCGGTTCCACACGGTGAGGTCGTGTTCGCCGGTGGCGAGCAGTCGGCGGGCCATCCGCGAGCCCATCGCGCCCAGTCCCAGGACAGCGATCTTCATTCATGCTCCTACGTAGGTCATGTGGTGGTGGGCGGTGCGCAACGATGTTCAGGCGCCCATGGTGGCGAACGCTGCGGTGAAGGCCTGCGGGTCGCGGTTCCACAGTTCGCCCATGTGCGCGGACGTCGGGTCCGGGTAGGTGTTTTGGTCTCCGGCGGCGAGGCCGTCGCAGATCGCGTCGGCGACGGCCCGCGGCGCCGCTTTGGGCGCGTCCACACCGGCCAGCATGTCGGTGTCGATACCGCCGGGGTAGACGCCGTGCACGCTGACCCCGGCTCGGGTCAGTGCCGGTCGCAGGGCGAGGGTGAGCGAGTGCGCGGCGGCCTTGGATGCCGAGTAGCCCGCCATCGGCGGTGCCAGCGCGTACGCCAGCAGGGTGAGCACGTTGACCAGCGTGCCCTTGTTCTCAACCAGCACCGGAGTGAACGCCCGGATCATGTCGTAGAGGCCGGTGAAGTTGACGGCGAACTCCCAGGCCAGCCCGTCGGGGTCAGCGTCCAGGGCCGCAGCGAAAGCCGCCGCGCCGGCGTTGTTGATTAGCAGGTCGGTGTCGGTGGCGATGGTGACGAGCTGCGCGATGGCGGCCCGGTCGGTGACGTCGAGGGCGACGGGCGTGATCCGCTCATCGGCGCGGACCGTGCGCGGGGTCGCGGGCACCCGCGTAGATACGCGCGGCGCCACACTCCAGCAGGGCGTCGACGAGGGCGCGGCCCAGGCCTCGGTTGGCTCCGGTGACGGCGGCGGTGCTTCCGGTGATCTCCATGCCTGCAACCCTGCCGCTCATCGCTGAGGTAATGAATGCCTGCGCTACTCGGTTGTTTGTCCGTCAGTCGCAACGCACCCGATGGCTTGCCTATCACGGCCCTACGCTGTACGAGTGGATGTTCTTGGTGACGTACTGGCGCTGGCGCAGGTCGACGCGAGCCTCATGGCGACCTTCGACGCGCGAGCCCCCTGGGCCATCGAACTGCCGGCCCGCCACGGTGCCACGTTCCACGCCGTGGTCGCAGGCACCTGCTGGTTCACCGCCGACGGCGCGCCGGCGCGCCAACTGGCCCCGGGCGACCTCGTGCTGCTGCCCGCCGGCGCGCGCCACCAGTTGTCCACCCACCCGGGCCTGCCGACGCGCCGTTTCGACGAAGACCTCAAGCGCAGCCTCATCCGACCCGACGGCGAACTGGTGCTCGACGGGCCGGGCGCACGGACCCGGATCCTGTGCGCGGGCTACCACTACGCGACCGACATTCCCCATCCCGTGCTGGGTCTGCTACCGCCGGTACTGCACGTTGCCACCGCCCAGCCGGAAAGCGGACCATGGCTACGCACGGTTCTCGACCTGCTGGCCCACGAGACCCGCAGCCGCGCCGCCACCGGCTCAGGCACCGCCGCGCTGCGCCTGCTCGACCTGCTGCTGATCCACGTCGTTCGGGCATGGCTAGACACCAAAGGTGACACCATGGACGCCTCGTGGCTGCGCGGCCTACGGGACCCGCTCACCGCTCGCGTCCTGGCCGTGCTGCACGAGCGACCCGGCCACGACTGGACCCTGGACACCCTCGCCGCGAAGGTCAACGTCTCCCGCGCCACCCTCGCCCGACGGTTCACCCACCACGTCGGCGAACCCCCACTGACCTACCTCACCCGCTGGCGCCTCGACGTGGCCGCCCGCAAACTACGCGACACCACCCTCCCGGTCGCCGCCATCGCCCACGACGTCGGCTACACCTCCGAATTCGCCTTCAACCGCGCCTTCACCCGCACCCACGGCCAACCACCCGGCCGCTACCGCCGACATGCCACCACAAAAGGGTAACCACCAGACGGCAAGCCCCCGAGCTACCCACCTCTCAGCGTTGGTTTTTCGCTGGAAACTACAACTGCCGCCTACCGCATTTGATGCGAACTCGCGACGGTTTGCATGTCGGCTTGGTGCCTCGGCAGCAAGGCTTTGACCTGGGCATATGGGCGGTCAGATGGCCCGAACTGACTGCATCGGGCATGCTGTCGATCAAATTCTTGCGGCCCACTTCCATGACTTGACCAGCTCAAATGCGGCCGGGGTCGCATCCGATGCGAGATCCGCGCGTTGGATGCGAGTGACGGAAGGTGGTCGACGAGTGGGTGTGGACGGATCGGCGCCGGGAGCCGCGCGGTTGCGCGTGGTCGACGGCGTGCCGCTGCTGCGTCCCGCCGAGCAGGTGTTCGAGGCGATGCTCGACGGGTGGCGTAACCAGCAGTTGGCGCGCAACCTCGCGGTGAGCACGGTCGAGGGCCGCCGGGCCACGGTGCGGGCGTTCGCGGCGGCGGCAAGTGCATTTCCGTGGCGGTGGGCACCGCAGATGCTCGATGAGTGGCTGGGTGACCTGCGTTCGGTCCGGCACGTCAAGCGCACCACGATCCGCTCCTATCAGGACGCGGTGCGCTCGTTCTGCCAGTACGTCACCGATCCCGCCTACGGCTGGGCGGCGGAGTGCGAGACCCGGTTCGGGTCGCACCCGATCCAGGTGGTCCACGAGTGGGGCAGGCGTCCGGCGAGTCGTGGCCGGACGGCGTACTCCTGCAAGATGACCGCACGGCGTGCCTATCCCTCCGACCTGCCGACGCCCGGTGGGCCCTGATCGCGCCCCGGTCGCTGAAGTGCGACCACCCCCGGTCGTGCAGGTCATCGGCCCCGGTAGCTGCGGATCAGGCGAAGGAAGTTGCGGAGCTTCGCCACCTCGGAGGGCCTGACGGGATCCGGGTTGAAGTGCATGACGTTGTTGCGCACCTTGCGTATCTCGTCGAGCCGTTCGATGAACAGGCCGCGATCCAGTCGCCAACCCAGCTGCTCCCAACATGCGACATTGTTCAGCACTGCCTGGTATTGGGCCATCGTCATTGTGTCCAGCGACTTGAAACTGATATGTGCGGCGAGACACGCCTCCTTGACTGTTTCCTCGTCGAAGACGTTGACGATCAGGTGGCGCAACTCTTGGTCGATCTCGCCGATCAGGAAGAAGGGGGTGGCCTTCTCGTCGTACTTGCGCACCACGTCGGCGGCCGTGACGATGCCGCTGATCTTCCGCTGGTCGTCACGCACGAAGATGAAGCCGTGCTGCTGAAGGGTGCCGAACACGTCGAGCAGCCGCGTGTCGTAGTCGAAGACCCGGTCACGCGCCCGCCGGTCGATGGCGTCGCTGAAGCTGGCCCCCGGGTCGCGGTGCTTTGCTGCGGCGATCGACTCCCACGAGACGGAGCCGTACAGTGAGTGCGCATTGGCCAGCACGGCGACCTGCGAGTAGTCGTTGATCTCCATCGCGGTGATGGCTTCTTCGAACGTGGCCGACGGAGTCACTGACACCAGCGACATCTGATGCGGGAAGAGATTGTCCAGCGTCAGGCCGATGTCGACGCTCTCCTCATTCAGGTCGTTGATTCCCCGCCTCGGCCGTGTCAGCGGGGTCGTCCGCGTCAGATCCGCTCGCCTCGTGGTCCGGCGGCAGCACGACCCGGATGCTCCGATCCAGGCTGACCGCCCGGAAGTCTGGGCTCGTGGTGAGCCCGTGATTTGCGAGGTCCGCGTCGACCTGTGCGGTCGCCATCCGGTCACGATCCTCAAGTCCCCAAAGACCGATGAACTCGCGAACGGTGAAGGATCGTGGTTGTCCCGACTCAGCCTCGGCCCGTGCTGCTTCCAGGGTCTCAAAGCGGCGGCGGACCGCCGCTACTTCTTCCTGGGACGTCTCCTCGTTGCACCACAACGGGTTCGGGCGTGTCTGCACCGATCACCAGAACGGCTACCCGCAGCTCTGACACCGTTATACGGAAAGGATCAAAATCTTCGAGAGTCAGCTGGGCCAGCCGCCGGCAGCCGCGGCGATTCTCACGAAGTCGCTGAAGTCGCGGGGTGGGCGGCCCAGAGCTTGTTGCACGCCGCTGGAGATGTGGCTGTCCATACCGCGTCGGATCGGGCTGACCGCGTCGGCATAGTCCTCGGCGTCGGCCTGGGGCCATCCTTCGGCGACGAGTTCGGCGATGAAGTCCTCCGGCAACATGGGCACGTAGCGGACCGTGCGGCCGGTGGCTTGTGAGATTGTGGCCGCTGCCTCGGCGAGGGTCACCGCTCGGGGGCCGGACAGCTCGTAGATCCGGCCTGCGTGGCCGTTCTCAGTGAGGGCCGCGACCGCGACCGCGGCGATGTCCTCGGCGTCGACGAAGCTCGCCGCGCCGTCGCCGGCGGGCAGGCGCAGCTCGCCGGAGCGCACGGCGTCCAGGAAGAAACCCTCGCTGAAGTTCTGCGCGAACCAGGCGGGTCGGACGATCGTCCATTCCAGCCGGCAGGTGCGCACGGCGTCCTCGCCGTCGATGTGCGTCTTGCCCGCAGCACTGTTCTCGCCCGCGTATCCAGCGACGTCCACCCCGCGCCCGGACAGCAGCACGACCCGCTTGACCCCGACTTCCTCGCACCGTCGGACAAATGGACGCGTCAGCAGCTCACCGTCGAACGGAATGACGTAAACCCTCTCCACTCCTTCCAAGGCGGCGTCCCACGTGCTGCGGTCGGTCCAGTCGAAGGGCGGCTCACCTGACCGCGACCCCACACGAACCCTGACGCCCTTGTTCTTGAGCTGGGACACGACCCGGCTGCCGGATTTGCCGGTGCCGCCGGTGACCAGAATCGGATGCTCAGTCATGCGGCCAGTCAAACCCGTGCGCGGGATTCGGGCCATGTCTTGAACGCTCGTTTCGATCTCTGTGCGTCTACATTTGGCGGAATGGACACGCTGATGGGTCTGTTGGACGGGGTGCGGGCACGGGGTGCCCTGATCACCCGGACCGTCATGCCTGAGGGCTGGTCCCTGCGCTACACGAGCGGTGCCCAACTGAGTCTGGTCACCATGCTGCACGGCCAAGCGTGGCTCGTCCCCACCAGCGACGACCCGGTCGCGATCGGACCGGGAGATATCGCGGTCATCCGGGGCCCCGATCCGTACACGGTGACCGATGACCCGTCCGCGTCACCGCAGCGGGTGATCACCAGCGCGGATTACTGTGCCCAAACGGCCCGCGCCCGCCTGCACGGAGGCGTCGACCTGGGCCCGCGGACGTGCGGCGTCACCGAAACAGGCTCGGCCCTGCTACTCAGCGGCGTATACGAAGGCCCGGCCGGCATCAGTGAACGCCTGCTCGACGCCCTGCCCCACCTCCTGATGATGCAGGAGGCGGCACTCGACCAGCCAATGCTGGATATCGTGGCCCGGGAAACCGCCTTGGACAAGCGCGGGCAACAGGCCGTCCTGGACCGCCTACTAGACCTCCTCCTCGTCTCGGCCCTGCGCGCCTGGATCGACCACCCGCAGAACGACCGCGCAGCGTGGTACCGCACCACCAGCGACTCCATCGTGGCCCTCGCCCTCCGCCTCCTGAACGAGAACCCGGCCCACCCCTGGACCGTCGCCGAGCTCGCGGCCAAGACCGGAGTCTCCCGCGCCATCCTGGCCCGCCGCTTCGCTACCGAGGTGGGCGAACCCCCCATGCGTTACCTCATCGGTCGGCGCATCGCCCTAGCCGCCGACCTCCTGCGCGAAACCGAGGCCACTGTCGGCTCGATCGCCAGAAAGGTCGGCTACGCCAACGCGTTCGCGCTCAGCGTCGCCTTCAAACGCCGCCGCGGCATAACCCCCACCGAACACCGCACCAGCATCGCTCTCCGCACCCACACAGCCGGATCGGACGGACCCCAGCAGGCCACCGACGCCCCAGGAAGCCGGCACCGCCACGCCCGACCGGCAAGTGAGCCGACGCTGGCCCATAGTGACGGATCGGAAAGACCGTCGCCCCAGCGTTCGGCATTCTTCACCTCGACCACGCCCACGCCACATGACGGCCCTCGGTAGCCAAGTCATTGCGCGGAAAGGCTCAGTGGGGGGCGCGGCGGGTCCTACCCGGGCAGATGGGTGGGCCGATGAGCGACGACGAGTTTGTGCGGGTGGTGGGTGAGCACCTGGACCTGGTTTACAACCTGGCCCGGCGGTTGGCCCGCACCCGCCCGCAGGCCGAGGATCTGGTCCAGGAGACTTACCTGCGCGCGTTGCGGGGCTGGCGCCGCCAACCGCCGGACGATGCACGGGCGTGGCTGGCCACGATTTGCCTCAACATCGCGCGGGCCGGGTGGCGGCGCGATGCCGGCCGGCCAACTGAGGTGCTCGACCCGTACGCCGGCGCGAGCGTGGTGTCCGGGCATGACACCGCCGCCGAGGCGATCAGCGGCACGATCCGGGACCAGGTGCACCAGGCGCTATGGCAGCTGCCGGCCGTCCAGCGCGAGGCGATCACCTTGATGGACCTGTGCGGGTTCACCGCCGCCGAGGTCGCCGCGATGACGGGTGCGCCGCGGGGCACCATCCTGGCCCGGGTGCACCGCGGCCACAAGCGGTTGGCCGCGCTGTTGGAACAGCAAGGGGTGACCCCCGGTGACGCATGAGCATGACATCGACGACGCCACGATCGGCGGCTACCTGGTCGGAGAGCTGGCCCCACCGGAGCGGGACCGGTTCGAGCAGCACCTGCTGACCTGTGACCGCTGCTGGGCCGAGGTGGACGCCGGCCGGCGCGGCCGTGCCCTGATCGAGCAGGCCCGCGAGCCGGCACCAGACCACCTCCGCGAGCAGCTGCTGGCGGAGGTGGTCGCCGGCCCGCCAGCCCGCCGCGTGCTGCGTCGCCCCCGCGCGGTGGCCGCCGCCGTCCTGGCGCTGGTCGCCGCGGTGAGTGCGGTGGTCGCCGTCCGCGCCGCCAGCCCGGCGGCGCAGCCGGTGCAGATCACCCTGGCCGTGACCGGCTATTGCAACGACCGGCTGCCCGGGACAGGCATCCCCGACCAGACCGCGCCCGACCTGACCAGGCTGCGGCTGGCCGAGACCGGTGCCGGCACCGGCCACCTCGCCGGGCAGCCAGTCAACGGCTACGCCTACCGCGACGACACCGGCCGCCGAGTGTTGATCTACACCTCCGACCAGCCGTTCCCGATGCCGGAACGCGCCGACCACCCCACCGGCCCGTCGGGGGCGGCCATCACGACCCACCGCGGGGTAGCCGTACTCTGCTCCCGCTACCCCTACAAGGCACTCGTCCTGGGTGACGACCGACGCCTCGTCTGGCAGGTGGCCACCGCCCTGGACCTGACCTGATCCACGCGGCGACTGCGACGGGCGAAGCGCCGGTTAGGCCGTGTTTCGTAGCGGTCGACGGCGTGGCGGTGGTCGCTAATCGAAGAGGTCTCCGGTAGTTGGTTCAGCGACCAAGCTAGAACTTCACACCGGAGACCTCGTGCCGAGCGTAGCGGCAGCGAGGCGGCAGCGAGGCGGCATGACCTGACCAACGTGCAGTGGGCGGTACTCGAGCCGTTGCTGCCTGCGGAAACGGGTCATGCTCGGCCGCGCAGATGGACCATGAGAATGATCATCGACGGGATCCGGTGGCGGGTCCGGACCGGATCACCGTGGCGAGACGTGCCCACGCACTACCCGCCCTGGCAGACCTTGTACCGATGGTTTCGGCGCTGGCAGCGTGACGGCGTCGGGTCTCGGATTCTCACCTCGTTGCAGGCCAGCGCGGACGCGGCGGGGTCGATCGGCTGGACGGTGAGCGTGGACTCGACCATCAGCCGTGCCCAACCAACACGCGGCGGGAGCCCGCCGCGACGGTCAGGCGCAGAAAGAGCCCCCGGTGGTGTGCAGACCGAACCGGCAGATCACGGGCTCGGCCGGTCGAGGGGCGGCTGGACCACCAAGGCCCATCTGGCCTGCGAACAAGGCCGCAAACTGATGGCCGTGGTGGTGACCGCCGGACAACGCGGCGACAGCCCACAGTTCATCCCCGTACTGGCCAGGATCCGCGTTCCCCGCGCCGGTGGCGGCCGGCCACGGACCCGCCCTGACATGGTGCTGGCCGACAAGGCATACACGTCCAAGGCCAACCGCTCCCACCTGCGATTCCGCGGCATCCGCGCGTGCATCCCGAGCAAGGCCGACCAGGACGCGCACCGCAAAGCCAAAGGCTCCGAAGGTGGACGTCCGCCCGCGTTCGACCCCGAGGTCTACCGCTTGCGTCACGCCGTGGAGTGCGGCATCAACCAGCTCAAACAACACCGCGCCATGGCCACCAGGTACGACAAACTCGCCGTGCGCTACGAAGCCACCCTCACCATCGCCGCCATCAACCAATGGCTCCGCGCCCTACGAAACACGGCCTAGCCGCCGCGGTGCCACGGTCAGGACCCTGCGGTGACAAGCCGGCGACTTGCTGGCGGGATGGTCAGTGTGCCAGGTCGATGATCGGGCATACGGCGGCGGCCGTGCGGTCGGCGGCGTGGCGGGTCTGGGTGAGGGTGGCGCGCAGGGCTTGCAGGTCGGCGATGGTCCGGTCGATGTCGATGATGTGGGCGTCGAGCGGTTCCCGGACGGTGCCGCAGGGCGGTGCGCCGTCGCGGTGGATGGTCAGGACCGCGGCAATGTCCTCCAGGCTGAGCCCGAGGGTGCGGGCGCGCCGGATGAAGGTGTTCCTCGGCGTCGATGTCCGCGACGGCCGAGACGCCGCCAACGCCTTCGTGCAGGCGTTCGGACACACCTGGCCCAGCCTGTTCGACCCGGCCAGCCGCGTCGCGCTCGCGTTCCAGGGCGTGCCACCCACCGTCGCACCGGCCACCGTCAGCCGTGGCGCGCAAGGGTTTCCCGATTCCTGACCGCCCCAGCGGCCCTGTAACACGCGGTGCGTGAGGCGACGTTCGACCCGCTCGGCGACATCGAGCAGGTACGGCTCGCGCAGCGGCGGCGGGCGGAGTGGTCGTTATGGTCCGGCGTGGTCTTGGCCCGGTTCGTTTTGCTGTTTGACACCGCTCGGCCGGGGCTGGGCTCGTGGTCTGCGACGGTGCGCTGTGTAGCCCCAGACGGTCGCGGCCAGCCATACGGGCGTGAGCAGCAGCGCCACGGATGTGGGGTAGTGGTTCGGTAGGACCTGACGGTTGCCGGGTTGCACCTCGATTGCTTGGCCGGCCAGGCCCCAGGCGGCGATGAGGAGCACGAACGCGGACACGATGAGCGCGAATCTGATCGGTGCCCGCCACGCTGGTGGCACCAGACGGAAGGTGACGGCGGCGAAGCCGAATACCAGCGGTAGGAGCACGAGGTCGTGGAGCAGGAGTATGACCACGAAGCGGCGGATCATGCCCCACTGCGCGGATGCTGGGGAGACGAGCGTCTCGTTGGCGTACGGCCAGGTTTGGATCGGGTCGCGCCAGAGCAGCAGCACACCGTAGCCGATCATGAGGGTGCCGATGCCGACGCTGATCCAGAAGATCCGGTCAGGTCGGGCGGTCGTGGCGTCGGGCGTGTCGGCTGACGGCGTCCCGGCGGGGGCGGGTGGCGGCGGGTTGCTCATCGGACCCGCAGCTCCTCGACCCACTTGGTCTGCATGATGCCCGGATTGTTCGGGGCGATGAGCCGCACCGGGTATCCGTGGTCCAGGTGCAGCCGCTCGCCGTTGACCTCGGTGGCCAGCAGCGTGTCCGGGTGTAACGCGTGTGAGGGGTTGAGCCGGGCCCGGCCGAACATGCGTTCAGGTTTGGTGGTGGTCTGAATCGACCGGACGATCACCTCGGTGAAGTCGGTGACGCCGGCTTCGCGCAGCAGATCACGCACCCGTATGCCGCGCCAGGTCGCACCGACGCTCCAGCCTTGCACGCAGCTGATCGGCAAGACTGCGGTGTGGCTGACCCGGGCAAGGAGATCGTCGATGTCCAGTTCCATCGGGTTGCTGACCAGACCGACCACCCGCAACCGGTAGCCGGGGCCGGTGCTGCGCTCCACCACCCCGGCCGCGGTCGCCTGGGTCTGCACCGGCAGCCCTTGGGTGCCCACGTCCGAGCGGCGGGACGGGAGGAGAGCCAGACGGTGCAGTGGGGACACGTTCGCTGCCAGGAAGTTGACGCCGATGATGCCGGCGGCCACCCCTACCGTGATCAGGAAACGGCGCCGCTGCGCGTCGCTGTCCTCTTCGCCGGGCACGGACGCCGAAACCAGTACAGCCACCGGGGCAGTTGATGTCGGGGTCTTTTCCGCGGGTTGCGGTGCGTGGACCGGCGCGGCGTGGCGCCGTATGGCTTGCAGGGTGGTTACCCGTTTCGCGGCGATGTGGATGATCAGCGCGCCCATCGTGATCCAGGCCGCCAGGTAGTGCGTCGGGGTGAACGTGAACGGGTTGACGTATATGTACATCGCGTCGTCGATGCCGCCGACGATCAGGAATAGGCTGCCGCCCACGAGCGGGATCAGGCTCAACCGCTCTACCGCGCGGGCGGCGTTGGCGAACTTTAGCGGCTGCCACAGCTTGGGGTAAACGGTCCACAGTTTTGCCGCCAGCAAGGGGATGCAGGCGAATCCGGTCACCGCATGGGTGGCCGTCACGACTCGGTAGAGGTCACGTGGGGCGGCCGGCCACGGGAACCACGGCTTCGGGTGCTGGATCAAATGGGAAACCAGCCCGGTCACGAAGCAGATGATGAAAGCGACACCTAGCGCGATGCCGAGCAGGGCCGCGGTCCGATCGTCGTGAAGCTTGGACCGAAACGATGCGGAGGTGGGCAGCAGGTACCGGATGTGCATAACAACCCCCGGTGTCCGGTGTGGACCCTGCCGCGCCCCCGGTCTGCCGGCAGGACAAAACTCCGGTCGCATCGCCATCGGCACAACCGTCGACGACTCAATGTATCGAAGACGGTCACTCGACGGAAGGGTGTGGGGTTCGGTCGCCTTGTCAGGAACGGGACAGCCAGATGTCGACCTCCCGGTCGACGTAGGCCCATTCCTCGGTTTGTCGCAGGGTCTGCACCAGCTCCTCGAACACGCCCGCGTCGGCCTGGGCGTACTCGAACCAGGTGAGGAAGTCGAACGGCTCACCAAGATCGCGGCAGTGGTGCAGGCGCCGCGCGACCGCCGGCAATGCCCGCAGACCGGTTGTCATCCAGCTCGGCATACCCCGGGCAAGGGGTGACGGCGACTGATGCCCACCTCACCCCTCCATCCCTCCTACCCCTTCGATCCTCCGCACCGCGATCGTGAGGATGTGGCTGCTGGCACCGAGCAAGCTCGGTTCGTCCTCCACAGAACGCATCATCTCCAACAGCAGGCCGGTCAGGTCAGGGCTGGCTAGTAGTGCTTTGTCGCATTTTGGTGTAGTTCGTGGGCTGTAGGTTCGTTGAGTCGTTAGCTCCGGTGTGGATGTTCGGGAAGTGGAGCGCCTTCGTGCCGATCTGGCCGATTTCACCAGCGACGTGTTTGGGTCGTTGACCC
>NZ_SMKJ01000220.1:0-12493 GCF_004348615.1 Micromonospora sp. KC207 | reverse complement strand
CCGGGGAGGTGGGCTCCACGGGCCGGGTGGCCCGTCCCGTGGTCAGCGAGGTGATGGTCGGGCGGGCGTCGTCGGCCTGACGGACGTCCTCGCCGCCGCTGTCCCGCGCGACACAGCGGGTGATCGACACCGGCTCCGCGGTGTCCACGTCGAAACCGGCGGCACCGCTCTCCAGCACCTCGCAGTCGGTGAAGGCCCCCCGGGCGCCGCGCTCCAGCCGTATCCCCGCCTGGCGGGCCCGGCGGACCCGCACCCGGCTGGCGGTCACCGCGCCGGACGCCCCTACCTGTAGGCCGTCACCCGCCACGTCGGCGAACTCGGTGTCCTGGAGCCGCAGGTCGGCGTGGTCGGCGACCCGCACACCGGCGCCGTCGAACACCGCCGACCGCAGCGCCAACGTCGCGCCGGAGCCGACCACGACGCAGCAGGCCGCCGTACCGCTGAACCGGGCGTCGCGGATGGTCCCGCGCGCCGACTCCCGCAGGTCGAGCGCGACGGCGCCGGCGGCGTCGACCACCAGGTCGGTGCCGTCGAGACCGGCGCCGGAGGTGACCAGCAGCCCGACCCCGGCGGTGACGTCGAGACGCAGCCGCTGCACGGTCATCGAGGCCGCGCCGGTCACCACCACCGCCTGCTCGCTGCTGCCCCGGATGGTCACCCCCTCGAACCGGGGCGTGCTCTCGGCCTCGACGGTCACGCCGACCGGCGAGTCGGTGAAGACGCAGTCGGTGAACGTCGGCTTGGCCGCACCGGTGACGTGGGCGGCGCTGCGTCCGGCGGAGCCGAACGTGCACCCCCGGAAGGTCGGGGCAGCGCCGCCGGCGACATGGACGGACTGGAAGAGCGCGCCGGTGAACTCGGAGTCCGTCACGACCGCGTCGACATCGCCGCGCATGAACACGTCGACGTTGGCGCTCTCCCGCACCCGCAGACGGTTGATCCGGGCGTGACCGCGCTGTTCCACCACGAGCGCCGGCTTGCCGGCGGCGGTGATCTCGCACTGTTCGACGACGAGCCGACCGTCACCGTTCACGCAGATGCTGTTCGCGCCGGCCCGCTCCACGGTGCAGCGACGCAGCGTCAGCGACCCCTGGTCGCTGACCACGATCCCGGAGGTGGCGACGTCCCGGATCACGGTGTCCTCCACCGTGCTCGCGCCCGGCGCGGTCACCACGATCGCGGCGCCCGAGGAGGAGCGCACCTCACAGTTGCGCAGCGCGATCGTGCCCTGTAGCCGGGCCAGCAACGTCACCCAGGCCGCCCCCTCGACGCGGCAGCCGTCCAGGGCCGCCTCGCCGGCGTACGCGTCGACCGCCGCCAGCTTCGGATCGGCGCTCGACAGCGAGATGCCCCGCAACTGGGCGCCCTCGCCGTGTACGGCCAGGACGCTGCCCTCCTCCACGTGCACCTCGACGAGGGCATTCGGCTCGGCGGCGATGGTGATCCGGTTGCCGACGACCAGCCTCTCCGTGTACCGGCCGGGTTGGACGGTGATGGTGGCACCCGGCTCGGCGCGGGCGATCGCCGCGCCGATCGTGGCGAACGCGCCGGGCTGTCCGCCGCCCACCATCAGGACCTGTCGACTCATCGCGGAATCACCCCTTCTTCCCAACCGGAGCACGGACGAGGCCGGGCAGCGCCCCGAAGCGGCTGACCGAGGCGGCGCCGATCCGCCTGCGGGGGTCCGCGCCGGCCCACCGGTCGAGGCTGCGGCGCAGGGAGGTGACCGCCAGCTCGTCGAGCGACGACCGCTTCCGGTCGACCCGGCCGTCGTCGTCGATCTCGTTGGCGCCGATCTCGCGGAGCAGGATGGTGCCGCGCCGGCCACCGGTCGGTTCCGCCGTTTCAAGGATCTTGAAGTGGGTGCCGGGCAGGAACACCACCCGGTCCTCGACGCGCTCCTCCCCCTCCGGCTCCAGCAGGGCGGTACGGCGGGCGGTCATCGACCAGATCAGCAGGTCGGTGTCGCCGTCCTGACCGGCGCAGGGCGCGGTCAGCATGGTGACGAAGCTCCAGTCGGTGACCAGGCGTCGGCCCCGGTAAAGGCGCCACTCGTCGCCGCCGGGCGAGGCACGCACCACGGTGCTGCCCCGGAACGACGGCAGCCGGGAGAGGCCGGAGACCACGCAGCGGGCGAGCGGGACGTGCGGACCGATCGCGCCCGACCGAAGGCCGTCGTCGATGCCGGCGCCCCGGCGGGTCAGGAACAGCCGGGTCGCCACCGAGTCGACGAGGATGTCGTCGGCGGTGCTGTCACCGCCGGCCTTCATCCCCGGGTGCTCCGACAAGATGCGGGAGACCGAGCTGGCCATGGTGTCGAAGTCCCGGCTCAGCGAGCGGCGCAGCCAGCCCCGCTCCTCCGCCAGCCCGTGGCCGGGCACCAGGGCGGAGGCCTCCGGTGTCGCCACCGGCTGGGTCCGGTGACCGGACGGTTCGCTCTGCGTCACCGGCCCGACGCTGCGAGCGGAGGCCGCCTCCGTCGGCACCGCCACGACCGCGGCCACCGACACCTCCACCGGCACGGCCAGCGGCGGCGCAGGCGGTGCTGCCTCGGGCGCAGGGGTGGGCGCGCTGGGCGGGGGCGGCGGCAGCGCCGGTCCGGCCGTCGCCGTCGGGCCCGCCGGATGCTCCGGCCCGACGTCCCGGGGTCCGTCGATCGAGGACTCGGTCGGAATCTCGACAGGAGCGGGCGGGACCACCGGAGCGGGCGTCGTCACCGGGGACAGGTCGATCGGCTCGGGGATGGTCGTGACGCCGACGGTCGGGACCTCCGCCGGCACGCCGGGGAAAGGCGGGGAGGCGGCCGTCGGCGGCATCGGCGGCATCGGCGGCAGCTCTGGGGCCAGCGTCAGGTTCGCCTCCGCCTGGCCGCCCGGCTTCTGCCCCGGCACCAACACCGACGCCGGGAACAGCGCGCTGGGTTGTCCTTCGCCACGGTCGATCCGGGCCGCCAGGTCCTCGGCGAGTTCCCGCATCCGCGCCGTCCGGTTCGGCGTGGTGTCGTCAAAGATCATGGTGATTCCCTCGGGGTCGAGCGGCGTCGCCCGCACCCGTTCCGCGTTCCCCGGCTCCTCCGCCGGGCGGATCCACAGTCCAACCTCGATCACCTCGACCACCGCGTCCGGGGCGTACCAGTACACCCGGGGCTCGATCTCCTCGGTCCACCGCAACGGGCCACGGTGGTCGAGCAGGAGCGGCCGGCGGGCCAGCGAGTTGGGGTGTGGCCGTGGTGAGTAGCCGAGTTCCAGGGCGAAAGGCGGCCAGCCCAGGACGCCGTCCGCGCGTACCGTCCGGATCTCGAACTTGCCCGGCGCGCCGATCGGGACTCCCGGATAGCAGACGACCTTGGTGGCGAGCAGGTCGGCGAGGGTCTGCCCGAACGATTCGCCCTCGGGCCTGCGTATCCCGCCGTACTGCACGAAGCGGGCCCGCAGCCGGCTGTCCGGGTCCAGGTCACGCCAGAACCGGACCACGTCGTCGAGCGAGAGCGGCTCGGTGCCGGGGCAGCCGAGCAGGACGGTCATCGTCTCCGCCTGGCACGGCAGGTCGGCGACGAGGCGACCGCGGTGCTCGGCGACGACCTCCGGTGCCCGTACGTCGTGGATCCACACCCCGCCGGGCAGCGGCTCGATCTCCCCGGTGGAGCTGGAGGCCCGGCGATCGGTCGCGGCGGTGTCCCAGACCGGTGTCGGGTACCGCTTGGAGTCCCAGGCCGGCGGCTTGCCGGGCCGGAACCGCACCCAGCCGCTGCCCGGTTTCGAGTGCACGAAGAGCGCGCCGGCCGCCCCCCGGATCAGGTCACCGTCGGGCGCGATCACCGTCCGGTTCAACCGCTCCGACAACCACTGCCCGGCCATCGCCGCCGTGTCGTTGCGCTCCCCGCAGGCGACCAGCCGGATACCGCGACGGCGGCGCGGCAGGACACCGGCCATCGACTCCCAGGAACCGATCGGGATGCCGCTGCCCAGATCCAGCACGACCAGGTCGTTCTCGCTGTCGGCCACCACCGAGAGCGCGAGGGACTGCGCCTCGCCGCTGATCTCGTCCGGGTGGTGCAGGACGAGCGCGTTGCCGACGGTGTGCTGCACCACGTCGCCGGGCTGACTACGCCCGCCGCGCAGCAGGTCTCGGATGGATGCCATGGACGCTACCCCCTAGCAGGACCGTTGACGGCGGTACGGCTGAGCACCGGGCCCTGCGGCACGACCGCCAGCAGGTCCCTCGGGAACGGGACGGCGGGCGCCGAGGCGAGTTTCAGGGAGGAGACCGTGTCCGGGTCGGCGAGCCGGTACGCGACGCCCTGTTCCGAGATCAACACCACCTCGGCGGCGGGGCCCACCCGGGGAACCGGTGTCACCGTCATGCCGGTGCCCGGTTCGGCCAGCACCCGGGTCGCGCCGTCGTCGCCGACCCCCGACACGCGCCGGTCGGCGAGCACCACCTCGCTCGCGACCCGCTCCCCGTCGACCGGCCGCTGCCGCAGGCAGAGCACCCGGCTGCCGGGGTCCTGCCACCGGTGGCCGGTCAGGTCAGGCAGCCGGTCGGTCAGCGTCCGGTCGCCGGAGAGCGGCGCCCCGGCGACGTCGGCCGCGTCCAGGGTCACCGGCGCGTCGCCACCGCGCACCGTGGCGAGCACGAACTCCATCCGGTTGAGGGGCGCCAACCCGTCCGGGCGGAGCACGAAGAGCTGTTCCGGGCCGGCGACAGGCTGCTGCCGGAACAGCGTGCCCACCGGGTGGACCCGCCCGGCGACCCGTGGGCCGGGGCTGCCCGCGCCCGGGATTCGGGCCGGACCGAGCGTGACGCCGGTCGGCAGCCGGTCCAGCCAGGCGGCCGGTGCGATGGCCACCCGCGCGTTGGCGGCGCCGAGGGCGACCAGCACCGAGGCGTCGACCACCGGGAACTTGACCGGCCCGGCGAGCAGGAACGTGACGCCGCCCGGGTCGCGTACCACCGTGAAGGTGTTCCCGGCCGGCGGCGTGGCGGAGGCTCGCGGGTCGAGGTTCACGCCGAGCCCCGCACCGGGCCGGTCCACCACCGACCCCGGCAGGCAGACCAGCCACGGCCCCCGGACCAGCGCGGCGGCGGCGGGGACGGACTGCGGCGCGTCGGCGATGCCGATCTCCGGACCGCGCGGCAGGTCCTTGAGCGAGTTGCGCGAGATGAGCCTCACCGCTGCGGACGGGCCCTGCAGCAGCATCGCGGAGGTCAGGTTCGACGTCGGGTGGAGCACGCCGTCGCGGTAGACGTACCGGTCGCCGCTCTCCTTCTCGACCAGGATCGCGCCGGCCTGGCGGTACGCCCGGCTGCCGCCGGGCACGAGCCAGCCGTAGACGGCGAACCCGCCGCCGGCCAGGAGCACCACGATGATCCCGATCAGCAGGCCGGTCAGCGCCCGCTGCCCGGGGATCTGCGCGCTGGTCGGGTCGCCCTCGACGAGCGCCGAACTCAGTCGCCCGGTCATGAAGCTGTGGGCGTGGACGTGGTCGCGCTGGGTCTGCATCGCCGCCTACCCGAAGAGCCCACGAGCCCAGGCGTAGATGCCGAGGACCTGCGCCAGGATCGGCAGGACGGCCACGCCGGTGGCGACGTCGAAGAAGGTCGCCGTGTACTCCCAGAACGGCAGCATGCGCCGTGGCCAGGGCCGCAACGCCGCCATCACGAGCGGCACCAGCAGCCCGGCCAGCGCGCTGAGCAACACCCAGCGCCAGGCGGGCGACAGCATGTCGGCAAGCTTCGTGATGACCATGAGGCAGCCGACGGTACCGGCGGCGACGAGCGCGCAGCGCTGCCAGAGACCGAGAAAGGTACGCGAGCGCAACAGGATTGCACTGGCGACCACCAGCACGAAGCTCCACCCCGCCCAGCCGGGCACCGTCATGGTGAAGTGGAACAGCACCGGCAGCACCAGCGCCGCCGTGACCATCGCGACCGTCAGGTAGGTGTCGGCGTCGTCGGTACGCCGGTGCACCTGCCCGGACGGCGCGGGCGCGATGTCGTACGACATGTCCTCGCTGGTCTTCGGCAGTTGCGGACCGCGCAGCCGGGACAGCTTCACCGCCATCCGGGGGGCCAGCACGATCACGACGAAGATCAGCAGTACGGCGACGGCGGCGGCGCGTGGCATGCTCATCCCGCTGCCGTCGTGCGTCAGCAGTATCACCACCGTGACCAGGCCGGTCACCCCGGTCACCAGCAGCGGCGGCGTCGGCAGGTGGGGCGCGAAGGTCCGTTGCGCGAGCAGCAGGACGGCGGCGACGGTGAGGACGGCGAGGGCGGCGGCCAGGATCGCCGCGCTGGTCACCGCGACCCGCTCCGGATCGCCGTCGACCGCGCTGGACGCGGCGACCGCCGCGAACCCGGCCGCGCCGCCGCCGAACAGCAGCGAGAACGCGCCGTCGTCCAGCCGTCGGCCGCAGAACAGCGCGGCGGCCAGTAGCGCGCTGCCCAGTACGGCACCGGCCACGACCTGCGGCAGGGCCGGACCGTGCGAGGTGAGCACCGAGGCGACGGCACCCATGAGAACAACCGACAGTACGACGAACAGTATCCGGCGGTACTCGGGCCGCCAGCGGTCGTGACGTCGGTTGACGGCGATGGCGACCCCGTCGGCGAGGTCGTCGAAGTCCAGTTCGGGCAGCGGGTCCTCGGCCGGGCGGAGGTGCAGTTCCTCACCTTCGAGCCAGTCCAGGCTCTCCGGGGTGCCGGCCAGCTCGAACGGGGCCTGGCCGAGGCGCTGCAACACCCAGGCTCCCTCGCCCGCGTTCGGATCGGAGCGCTGGTCGCTCTCCGTGGTCTGCTGCACCAGCAGCGGCAACAGGGCGGCCACCGTGGTGGTCGCCGGGACCGCCAGGTCGACCCTGCGGGCCGGACCGACGACGGTGACCCGGCAGAGTTCGGCGCTGAGCGTGGCGCTCACCCGTGCTCCCCTCTCATGCGACATGTCCGGTTTGGATCAGCCTGACGCTGCGGCGGGTGACCAGTTGGGCACGCCCGGGTGGCAGCCTGCGCGGCACCGCCTCGCCAAGGAACCGGCCCTCTTCCTTCGGGTACGACAGCAGCGCGGCCGGGGTGCCGAGTTCCCACATCCGGCGCAGGACCGGGTCCATCATGGCCCGCATGGCGCCCGAGGTGCTGCGCGCGACGATCACGTGAAGTCCGATGTAGACGCCCTGCGCCAGCAGCGGCAGCACCGGGTCGAGCGCGGAGCCCGGGGCGGCCGAGCGGGTCATCAGGTCGTAGTCGTCGACGATGACGAACAGCTCCGGTCCCTCCCACCAGTCCCGCCGCCGCATCCGCTCGGAGGAGATATCCGGGCCGGGCACCCGACGGTTCATCGAGACGGCGGTCTGTCCGGCCAGCTCGTGGAGCCGGTCGCCGGTGAAGCCGAACCCGACCTGGTAGTCGGGGGTGATCGCGGTGTCGAGGTCGCGCCGCGAGTCGCCGAGGACGACCTTCGCCTGGTCCGGCGTGTAGTGCCGCTGGATCGCCCGCAGCACCAGCCGGAGCAGGTTCGACTTGCCGGTCTCGTTGTCGCCGAGGACCAGCAGGTGCGGGGTGGTCATGAAGTCGTGCCACACCGGCGCCAGCCGCTGTTCGTCCCGGCCGAGGCACACCCGGAAGGCCGGCTCCGGCACCGGCAGGCTCTCCACCGGAAGCTGGGTCGGGAGCAGCCGGACGCCCGGTGCGGGCGGCCCGGTCCAGAACGTGATGATCTCCTCGACCGTCGACTTGGTGGCCTCGGCGAGGTCGTCGACGGACGAACTGCCGTCCATCCGGGGCAGCGCCCCGAGGAAGTGCAGGCCGCCGCTGGTCAGGCCCCGCCCCGGCTGGTGTGGCACGGTGGCCGCCCGGCGCGAGCCCACGTCGGACTCCATCGAGTCCGCGAGCCGCAGCTCCAACCGGGTGCCGAGCAGGTCCCGCAGCCAGGTCCGCATCTCCGACCAGCGGGTGGTGGAGACGATCACGTGGATGCCGAACGACAACCCCCGCGAGGCCAACTCCTGGAAGCGCGTCTCCAGGTCGCTGAAGTCCTGCTTCATCGTGTACCAGCCGTCGACCACCAGGAACACGTGCCCGTACGGGTCGTCGATCTCGCCACGGGCCCGGGCCGCCAGGTAGGCGCCGATCGAATCGAGGCCGCGGTTGGCGAACTCGTGCTCGCGACGCTCCATGACCTGCCAGACCTCCTCGATGGTCCGGACCACCCGGTCGCGTTCCATCCGGGTGGCGATGGAGCCGACGTGCGGCAGCCCGGCGATCGAGGCGAGCCCACCGCCGCCGAAGTCGAGCCCGTAGAACTGCACCTCGCGCGGGGTGTTGGTGAGCGCCAGCGCGAGGATCACGCTGCGCAGCAGCGCGGACTTGCCACTTTGCGGCGCACCGGCGATGCCGACGTGCCCGTCCGCCCCGCCGAGGTCGATGGTGAGCAGTTCGCGCAGTTGGTCGGCGGGGCGGTCGACGATGCCGACCGGCACCCGGAGCCGCCCCTGCGCGTTCGGGTCGTCCACCGTCATGCCCCGCACCGGGTCCGGTACGACGCTCGGCAGGAGCGTGTCCAGACTCGGCGCGGTCGACAGCGGCGGCAGCCACACCTGGCGGGCCGGCGGGCCGGCGCCGTTGATCCGGTCGAGCAGCACCTCGACGAGGCTCGGTCCGGTGACGCTCCCGGTCTCCTCCGGCTCGGTCTCCTCGACCGGTTCGGCGGCCCGGACCCGGCCCGGATCGTGCCTGACCGCGACCTGCCCGGTGGCGAACGGGACGACCTCGGCGAGGATCCGCTTTCCCTCGTCGTCCCCCTTGCGCAGCCCGCTGCCCTTGTACGGGCCGGAGACGTAGGCGGACTTGAAACGGACCAGGTTGGAGGTGTCGATCTTCAGGTAGCCGTTGCCGGGCTCGGGCGGCAGCTCGTACGCCTTGCCGACGCCGATCACCGACCGGGACTCCATCGACGAGAAGGTCCGCAGGGCGAGCCGGTACGACAGGTGCCCCTCGACCCGGTTGATCCGGCCCTCGTCCAGCCGTTGCGAGGCGAGCAGCAGGTGCACGCCGAGCGACCGACCGAGCCGGCCGATCGAGACGAACAGGTCCATGAACTCGCTCTTGTTAGAGAGCATCTCGCTGAACTCGTCGACGATGATCAGCAGGACCGGGAACGGGACCAGTTGGGCACCGGCGGCGCGGGCCTTCTCGTAGTCGAACAGCGAGGCGTATCCGCTGGCCCGCAGCACCTCCTGGCGGCGGGTCATCTCCCCGTTGAGCGCGTCCTGCATCCGGTCCACGAGTGGCAGCTCGTCGGCGAGGTTGGTGATCACGGCCGAGGTGTGCGGCAGCTTCTCCATACCGAGGAAGGTCGCCCCGCCCTTGAAGTCCACCAGCACCAGGTTGAGGATCTCCGAGGAGTGGGTGGCGGCCAGCGCGCAGACCAGGGTCCGCAAGAGCTCGCTCTTGCCGGAGCCGGTCGCGCCGATGAGCAGCCCGTGCGGTCCCATCCCGCCCTGCGCGGACTCCTTGAGGTCCAACTCGATGACCTCGCCGCCCTCGGTGACACCGATCGGCACGGTGAGGCGGTTGCGCTGCGGCGCGCGGGTCCGCCACAGCGCCGCGACGTCGAAGGTGTGCGCATCGCGAATGCCGAGCAGGGTGGTCAGCTCGAAGTCGCTCTCCAACGGCTCCTCGACCGCGTCGAGGACGCCGCTGGTCCGCTTGGGGGCGATGATCCGGGCCAGCGCCTCGCACTCGGCGACACCGAGCCCGTCGGGCACCGCCGAGCCGGTGCTCTCCCCGGCGGGGAACGTCACCAGCTCCCCGTCCAGGGCCAACCGCAGCACCTTGGGGCCTCCCGGCATCTGGCCGGTCAGGTCGAGCAGGACCACGTTGCGGATGCCTGCGCCGAGCAGCCGCGAGCTGTCCGGCAGGTCGGCCAGGTGCGCGATGATCACCACGAACGGCTCGGTGGACGAGGGCCGGGCCTCCCGGTCGTGGTCGCCCCGGTCGGAGATCTCCAGGCCGACCAGGTCCATCAGCTCCTCGTGGCCGCCGGCGAACATCCGCACCGGACCGGCCGCGTCGAACGCGGTCGGGTGGGCGTTGTGCGGCAGCCACTTGATCCAGTTCCACGGGCCCCGGTGGACCTCCGGCGCCAGCACCGCCAGCCGCAGCTCGTCCGGCGCGTGCAGGGTGACCAGCGCGGCCACCATGGCCCGGACCAGGTCGACGGCCGCGTCGGCGTCCCCCTCGAACTCGACGCTGGTGAAGCTGCGCAGGCCCACCGAGGTCGGGACGCCGGAGACGGTCCGGTACGCCTCGGAGAAGCGTCGCAACGAGATCGACGCGAGCGGTTCGAGATCCTCGATCGGCTTGGTCTGCGGGGGCAGGAACCGCAGCATCGCGTTCTGCCGGCCGAGCCCGATCCGGACCCGGCCGAAGTCCTCGTGGCTGGGCCGCCGCTCCCAGAGCCGGCTGCCCATCGCCACCGACCAGAGCCAGTCAGGCTGCGGGTGGGTCCAGATCACCGCCTGGCGCTGCTGCTCGGCCGCCCTGCGTGCCTGCCGGCGCAACTGGGCGATGTACCGCAGGAAGTCGCGCCGTTCGCCGCGCATCTGGCGCTTGCGTTCGGCAGCCGCCCGACCGATCTGCATGAGGCCCATGAGCAGCATTCCGGCGGCCATCGCGCCGCCCATCACGTACATCACCGGGGCCCGGCTGTAGAGGCCGAACATGGCCATCATCGCGCCCATGCCGAGCCCCATCGGCACGATCATGGCGAACGAGCGGAAGTCGAGCGGCGCTTCCTCCGCCATCAGCGGTGGTTCCTGGAGCTCGACCTCGCCGTCCGGGGTCTCTGGGCCGGTCGCACGGGGCGGGCGTTTGACCGTGACCGTACTCATGCCGGTGTCCCGTCTCCACTCATCCGAGCACCCCCGATCCCGCGCCGCCGCCGCCCCAGGCCGAGTCGTCCTGCCGGAGCAGGTTGACCGCGTACCGGTCACGGCGGGGCCGCTCGGCGGCGAGGTACCCGTCCTCCTCGTCGAACTGCTTCGTGTGGCGACGCCCGGCTGCCTCGCGCGCCTCGGCCTCCTCCCGCTCGCGTCGGGCCGCCTCGTCCATCGCCCGCTGCCTCTCACGCACCAGTTCGAGGCGTTCCGCGGCGGTGTAGTCCGGGCCGCCACACATCGCCGGCCGTCCCCCGCCGGGCGGTGCCGTCGGGCGTTCCCGCCGCCACGCCTTGAACGGCATCGGATCGATCTCGTCAGCCACCGGTCGTCCTCTCCGCACGCTCGACGTCGCCGTGCAGCCACCATGCGTCGCCGATGTCGTCCCAGCCCGACGTGTCGGCACCCGCCCCCGCGGGCCGCACGATCGGCACCCGGTCCTCGTCCGGGGACGGCTCGGCCCCGGTCCAGGTGGGCTCCTCCTCGCGGAGCAGCTCGGCGGCGTCCGGACGGTTCGGCGTCCGCTCCTCGTCCCCGGTCACGGGCGTGGGAAGAGGTACGCCGACGACCTCGGCCGGTTCGTCCGGGGGAATGTGGAGACCCGTCCCACCGGCAGTCGTGCCGGTGGGTGCCTCCGGACCGGCCGGCGAGTCCGCGCCAGCGGTCGCCCAGTCGGCGGAGTCCCCCTCGACCAGACCGGCGGCGTCCGGACGGTCCGGCGTCGAACGGCCGTCGGCAGCCGCACCCGGCGAACCCGGAGCACCCGGCATCGGCGGCAGTCCGGCGACCGGCACCGGCCCGGTGACGGGCGCAGCCGGTACGGCCCCGGTGAAGGGCGACGGCAGGGCCAGCACCGGCGGGTCGTCGGGTCCGGGCCGCTCCGCGAGACCGGTGCCACCGGCGGCGGCACCCCCGGGAGCGTCCGGGACGTCCACACCACCTGTGGAGGGCTCCCAGTCCGCCCCGTCACCTTCCACCAACCCGGCCGAGTCCGGACGCTCCGGCGTCGAACCGTTGCCAGCGCCCGCCCCCGGCGAACCCGGAGCACCCGGCATCGGCGGCACCAAGGGCACACCGCCACCCGGGACCCCACCCACCGGCGGCAACCCACCCGGCATCTGCCCCGGCGGAGGCTCACCCGTCCCCGGACCACCGGGGGTGGCACCGCCGGGGGCGAACGGGTCGCCGGGCCTGGGGACGCCCGAAGTCCAGTCGTCCTGGTCGCCTTCGACCAGGCCGGAGGAGTCCGGACGATCCGCCGGCGATCCGTTGCCCTGCCCGGCGCCGGGGGACCCGGGCATCCCCGGCATCGGCCCCGGCGCCGGTGCACCGGGCAGTAGCGGGGTGCCACCGGGCAGCTGGCCGCCGCCGGGCACGTCGACGCCACCGGGCACGCCACCCGGAAGGTCACCCCCACCCGGCACACCACCCGGCAGGCCGCCTCCACCGGGCAGGCCTCCACCCGGCAGGCCGCCTCCACCGGGCAGGCCTCCACCCGGCACGCCGCCGGGCAGGTCGACACCACCAGGCAGACCGCCCCCATCGGGCAGGTCGTGTGG
>NZ_SMKJ01000021.1:0-39659 GCF_004348615.1 Micromonospora sp. KC207 | reverse complement strand
TCTCTACACGTGCGAGCTGCACGTGGTGGTGTTCGACGCGCAGGGGCAGCCAGACAGCTCGTTCGGCTCCGGCTGGTCCGGCCCGCACCGCGCCTACCTCCGCTTTGCGTCGGTGACCGAGTAGTGCTTTGTCGCATTCTGATGTAGGTCGTGGGTTTGTGGCGTGGTGAGTCGTCAGCTCTGGTGTGGATGTTTGCGAGGTGGAGCGTCTGGGCGACGATCTGACCGGGTTCGTCGGTGACGTGTTCAGGTCGTTGACCCGGGTCGGGTGGCATGGCGCGGGTGGCATGGCGCGGGTGGGGAGCGGGCACATCGGCACCGAGAAGATTCGGGCGTTGATGTGTGGGCGCGCGTCGCTGGGTGAGATCACCGACCACGTCGGCTACGCCATCCAAGATCAGCCGTTAACGTGACACTTCCCTGCTGGGCACGACCGCCGGAGCCTGCTCCAGCACCGCAGCGGGCAACTGCGGCCCGGCCGGCAGCGCCAGCGGCACCTTGGCTCGGGTAACCAGCTCCACCACGGTACGGCTGAGTCGCGCCGACGACTCCGACATGGACCGGTTGGCGGTGACGATCGCGCCGACCACCTCGGCCCGCGCCTGCTGGCCATGGCGAACCGCGTCCTCAATGCCCCGGGCCTGCGCGTCGATCGACTCGGCGACCTCGAGGATGGTCTCCGGCCGGACCGTCGGGGTCTGGACCACCCGGGCGATCTGCGGCACTGCCGTCTTCGACGCCGACGCGTACGCCGACAGAACGTCGTTGGCGCCGTCGGCCACCGCCTGCTGCATGTCGGCGGCCTGGTTAGCCTGCAGCAGCAGCGCCCACTGGGCGATGGTCAGCTTCATCGTCGGGATGGTCAGGTTGATCAGCAACGCCAGCCGCTGGCCGAGCCCGTAGTTGAGGCTGCGGATGTTGCGCACCTGCGGCGAGGTGGACCAGGCGACGAAGAGCCGCTGCTGGAACTCGTTGATCCGCACCTCCAGCGCCTGGACGAACTCGGTGACCGCCGACAGCCGCTCCCGGCGGTCCCGCTCGTCCGGCGCGTCTGGAGTGACGACGATGGACTTCGCCTCGGCGAGGGCCTCGTCGCGGACCAGCTCCATCACCGCGATCGCGCCGACCAGTTGGCCGATGGCCGCCTCGTTGGCCCTGTACAGCTCGTCGCAGAGCACCACGTTGCGGCGCAGTTGGAGCTGCTTGTCGCTGAGCTGCCCGGCGACCCGGTCGAGCTGCTGCTCGACGGTGCGCGCCTCCTCGAAGAGCATCTCCAGCAGGTCCCGGCCCTTTCGGAACAGACCGCGGATGGCGTCGGAGAACTTGCTGAAGGTTTCCCGCACCTTCGGGTCGCTCGGATCGTACTTGCGGCGGAAGCCGCGCATCCGGTCGTTGATCTCGTGCATGATGCTGGTCAGTTCCGGGATGTCGACCCGACCGACCTCCCGGAAGATCCGGCTGACCTGGGCATTGACCTGGTCGAGCGCCTGATTGCCGAAGCTCGCCAGCGCCTCGGTGTTGACCAGCATCGTCGGGTAGAGCTGTCGGGCGGCCTGCCGCGCCTGGTCGAGCTGCCCGGGGGTGAGCAGGTCTTGACAGGCGAACGTGGCCGGCTGGGTGCCGGTGGCCAGCGCGGTGGTGATGGCGGCGTCGGCGGCGCCGGCGGGGGGGTCGGCCTGCCCACCCACGATGGTGCCGAAGTCGATCTGCAGTCCCTCACTCATGTCCGGTCCCCTTCATCGGCACGCGTTGGCATCTTTCATGCAGCTGAGCAGGGCGAGCGTCACGTCCGCGGCGGGTGCCGGCGCGGCGCGGATCTGATCGGCAAGGCCGATGCCCGGGAAGTCGCCGACGTCGTTGGCGTCGACCTGCACGGCGGAACGGAAGCCGTACCGCTTCCAGGCGATCTGCTGGATCTTCGGGTCCTTCATCGCGTCGGCGAACCGGCCGGCGTCGGGATCGAGGGCCAGCACCGGGTGGTCGCTGTAGATGGTCGGGTCGGGATAGAGCACCCGGACGTTCTTCAGCAGGGCGGCGCTGGCATCGCCGCTCTGCACCACCTGCTGGATGATCTGGTTCTCGTAGCCGGCGTAGAGCGGTGCCTTGAACTCGCCGCCCTGGGTGAGCCACTCCCGGAACCCGGAGTCGGAGCTGCGTGACTGCAGGCCCTGCGCGTCATACAGGGCGCGTATGGCGGGCAGCGCCTTGCGGGCCTGGGCCAGGTTCGGCGCGGAGAAGCCGTCGTCGGTGGCGATGATGTTCAGCTGTAGCTGGGCCATGGTGAAACCGCTGTTCGACCTCACCGGGTCTGTGCTGGAGACGGTGATCGGGCCGCGCAGGTCGGTCGCGCCGAGCGCCTCCCAGGTGCCCCGCCTGACCACCTGGTTCAGCAGGAGGCCCTTCATGTCCACCACGAAGTACCGGTCGCCGCGGCGCTGCACGATGCCCTTCCTCAGCAGCGCGTCGGTGCCGCGCGGACCGGCGTAGATGACCTCCGGCGACTGCAGCACGTTCTCCGCCCGGTAGCCGGAGAACGCCCCGGCGTGCTGGGCCTCGAAGACACCCTGGGCGCTGGCGCTGGACGGCCACAGGCAGTCCAGCTTGCGGGCCTTGATCTCGTCGGTGCTCAGCTGCACCTGGTCGTACGAGCCGAGCGGCTGGAACGCGACCTCCAGCCGGTAGTCGTCGCGAAGGATCCGCTTGACCTCCGCGTCGGCCATCAGCTCCGACTTCTCCGAACCGCCGACGCAGGTGACGGTGGTGGGTGGGGCGGCGGCAGCCGGCGCGTCGGCCGACCGCTTCCACAGCACCGCCGCGACGACGCAGACGGCGATCACCGTGACCAGTCCGATCAGGAACCGGGTGCTCGGCAACCTCAACGTGACTCCTTCATCGGCCAAGGTCGGGCAGGCTCGGTGGGGCGACGGTGTCCAGGTTGGCGGTGTACCGCGCGATCTCGCCCTGGTTGACCAGCCGGACGCTGTCCAGGGCGAAATCGGCGAACCGGCGGAACGCCCGCTCGCCGTCGCGTTGCAGCCGCTCCGGGTCGTGGTAGAGCACCGGCTGGCGCTGGATGTCCAGGTACTGCCGGACCACCCCGTCGAGGCTGCGCAGGTGCCCGCCGACCTGGGCGGCGGTGGAGTAGAGGCTGTCCGGCGAGCGGTCCCGGACCCGGTCGAACAACTCCGGGATGTACCGGCAGGCGTCCTCCAACGCGCGGCGCGCCTCGGGGCGGCGGACGTCCCGGCTGAGCCGTTCGATGCTGCGCACCACCCGCAGCGCCTCCTCGACCCGACCGCGGGCGTCGTCGGCATAGCTGTCGCTGTCCACCCGTGCGGCGGTACGGTCGTCGATCATGAGGTAGAGCCCGACGGCGCTGCCGACGGCGAGCAGCGGCGCCCAGATCAGGCTGCCGGTGATCAGGAAGACCACCGCGAAGACGGCCACTGCGGCGGCCAGTGCCACGGGGGCGGCGAGCCGGTGCCTCACTTGTACCCCGCCGCCTGCCGCAGGGCGGCGACAAGGTCGTCCTCCCGGACGAAGGTACCGTTGGTGGCCTTGGCGACCTCCTCCAACTGGCGCGGATCGGCGTCCCGCCCGAACGCGATCGCGACCACCGGCACGTCGGCGGACCTCAGCGCGTCGAGCGCATCGTCCCGCTGCTCGGCACCGGACTGGCCGTCGGTCATCAGCACCACCAGCCGCTTGCGGTCACCGTTGCGCTGCCCGGTCAGCTCCGCGGTGGCGCGCAGCAGGCAGGCGTACATGTTGGTGCCGCCCTCGGGCTCGTAGTCGGCGACACTGCGGGCCAGGTCGCGCAGCGCGTCGCCGTCGTTGCCGCGTACCTGCCAGGGGCTGCCGCCCGTGACGCCGCCGTTGAAGATGGCGACCGTGGTGACGTCCTGCGGGTGGGTCTGCAGAAGGTTCTGCGCGGCCTGCGCCGGGTCGAAGACCTGCGTGGCGGCGGCTTCGATGCCGGTCCACCCGTCGTTGTCGCCCATCGAGCCGCTGCCGTCCAGGCAGTAGTACGCGGCGACCGGGCGGCGGTAGCGGGTCTGGTAACGGTCCAGCGCCGCCTGGATGACCGGCGCCGACGGGTACTGGATGCCCTGCTCGTTGATTGTGCCCTGGATGCCCCACGCCGGGTTGAAGACCGTCAGGTCGGGATTGTCGAGGGTGAGCCCCACGCTGGCGGCGGGCCGGCGGCCCAGCTTGAGCAGCGCCGCCTGCGTGCCGGCGTCGGTGAGCAGGTGGTCCTGCAACTCGGTGAAGATCCGGCGGGCGTCGTCGTTGCCGGGCTGCGGCAGGAAACCCAGCGGCGCGTCGCTCACCGCCAGCGAGCCCCGGGGGTACGCCACCAGCAGCGGCTCCCTGCCGACCTTGACCAGCTCGGCGTTCTTCTCGATGACCAGGTCCTCGTAGGTGAACATGGCCCGGCACTGGTCGGTGTGGGCGAGGCACTCGGTCATCAGCGTGCCGGTCGACGGCGGGGTCTGGTCCATCGCCTTGACGAACCGGGTGACGCCCTGCTCGACCGCGGGCGAGTCGAGCTGCTGCTGGGTGAGCGGCGTGCCGGGGCCGTTGCCGGCGAAATGGTTCATGAAGCCGAACAGCACCGTGGCGCCGGAGTTGGACTGGGTCGGGTTGGTGATCCAGACCCGGGTCTTCCCGGACTCGACGGCGGCCAGGATGTCGGCGATCGGCACGTCGGCGCGGCCGGCGAAGCCGAGCTTGGTCATCTCCGAGCGCCAGGCGGCGAAGACCACCGGGGTCAGGAACATCGGCCGGACGTCCTGCAGCGCGTTCGACCGGTCGCCCAGCTGGAGGAAGACGCTGGAGGCGAACCAGTACGCGTCGTAGTCGCGGCTGCCGCTGGCGAGCATCCGGGCCTGGTCCACCGACCCCTTGAAGGTCACCTCACAGGTGTACCTCCGGGCGGCGCACCACGGCTTGACGATGGTGCCGACCACGCTCTGCTGCTCGCTGCCAGCGACGATCCGCAGCGTGCCGGCCCTCGGCGTGTCGCTGTGCGCCGGCTCGCGCTTGTCGTTCGTGCAGCCGGTGACCAGCACCAGCACCATGGCGGCAAGCGCCGTGAACCTCGTGGCCCGCACGTCCACCCCGTCCCTGTTCGGTCGAACACCACATTCGGTCGGATCGAGGTCGTTGGTAGCACCGGCGAACCAACGTGATTGCCAACAGTGGACGAACACTGGGTGTCGCTCCAGGTGCGACAGGGCCCGAGAGCCGGCCATGGTGTCCAGCCGTCGCCGCGGTGGGCGCAGCACTGCGGCGGCGCCGAGCTCGTCGGCGCGGCCGGCGAGCGCCTCGGCCTCCTCCCACAGTTCGGCGTTGCTCTGCTGTGGGTGCTCACGGCACTCGGCCGGGGGGTCGCTACGTCGGCGGCGAAGACGGCCGGGCTGGTCACCAGGTAGCCGTCGACGATGGGCGGCCCGACGTAGTGGCCCGGCCGGTAACCCGAGCGATGATCCGGAGGGCGCTGTTCCGCGTATCTCTACCTGCCTGATCAACACTTACGACCTCGTGCATGGTTGCGAATCCTCGGGTATTGGTGATCGTTGTTCGCGTCATGGTGGGTGCTGCGATCTTGACGAACCGGCGGTTGACGGGCCTGTCCCGCTCCGTGATTGAGGGCCTGGTCACCGAGGTAGGGCCGCGGTGGCGGGCACAGCACTATGACCGGCTCGCCGCGCGAAGCCGCCGTCGCCGGATCGGAGCAGGCGCCAAGCACCGGTTCGGGTTCGTTGATCGACTGCTGGCCACCCTGGTCCATCTACGCCACGGGCTGACCCACGACATAGTGGCCGCCTGGTTCGGTGTCCACCGCTCGACGATCAGCCGCAGCATCGCCGAGATCCGGCCGCTACTGGCCGAGCGCGGCTGCCTGGTGCGCGACGGCGTCCGGCTCCGGACCCTCTCCGACGTGGTGGCCTACCTCGGGCACCATCCGCAGGCGTTGATGGACGCCACCGAGGTCCGCGTCCGTCGGCCGATCGCGGGTCGAGCAGGTCGAGACCGGTTCGTGTCCGGCAAGGCCCGACTCAACACCATCAAAGCCCTGGTGATCTGCGACCCGCTCGGGCGGTTGCTGGTCTTTGGCGAGACACGTCCCGGGAGAGATGGCGTCCGGCGTTGGACATGATCGACGATATGACCGGGTGGGGCCTGCGGCCACCGCCCGCTCCACCAGGTGCTGAGCGAACTCCACCTCCGCCGCCGTCGGCTGTGGAAGCGGCACAACGTTCTTCTTGTCTGCCATGACGTGGTCCTTCCCGGACAGAATCAACGTCCTGTCCTACGGACCACACCCAGGCCAAACACGGAAATCTACGCGGTCCCGACCGGCGAGCTTCAGGACTGGATCCGCCGTGAGTGGTTGATCGAGAACTGCCCTCCGGCGCCGCGGTAGGCAACCTGGCGGTTCGGGTCAGGTTCGGCAGGGTTCCCGTCGCAATGCCGCATCGGGTTGGTCGGCGGCATGCCATAACGGGTTGAGTGCCAACGGCAGGGCTGGTGCCTGCCACGCTCCGGCGACTCTCTGGAGGGCCGAGTATTCCCACGTGAGCAGGTTGCGTGGCGGTTTGCCGGTGAGATGGTCGGCCACGTGGCGCAGCCCGCGTCGCCGGTCGATCAGGTGGCCATGGAAGCCGGCCATTTCGATCACGGGAATCCGGGCGTTGAGCTCCGCCGGGAGCGCAATCGCATCGACAGTCGGCAGTAGCGCAATCATCCGCACGCCCGGCACCGGGCAGAGCACGCGGTTGCGATAGAACGGCGCGTCGTCCAGCAGGGAGCGAATGAACGGCGAGTCGGGACTGTCCGGTGCCTCGCTGGCGGCTTCCATCAGCTTGAATATGGCGCGCAGTTGCCAGCCCGTGGCGATTCCCCATCCCGAACGAGCCTGTGGCGGCGGGTAGTAGACACGCCCGGCTCGCAGGATCGGGCTGTCCAGGACCACGGTGTCGACTGCGGGGTGCGGGTAGCGGTCCAGGTAGTAGCGTACGACGAGGGCGCCTTCGCTCTGCCCCACCAACGAAACCCGTTTGCCGCTACGCGAGTGCAACTGATCCACCTGGGTGGCGAGCAGCTGGGCACTGGTGGACAGCGACTGGTGGGTGTCGGCCGGTATGTAGAACACCGGTTTGCCGTGGTTGTCGGTGCCCCGGTAGGAAAAGCGCACCACGGGAGGTTCGGATTCCGACGGGTCGCCATAGTGGGCCGAGTTGTAGCCGCCGAGAAAGATCACTGGATGGTCGATGTCCCCGAACTGTGGTAGGGCGTCGATAGGTTGCAATGACTGGCCGGCACCGCGGGCCCCCCGATCCTCGGCGTATCCGACCAACAGCAGGCTGCTCACCACCAAGGTGACGACGAGCGGCATTCCGGGCAGTCGGGGCCACCGCACCCGCTGCTGGAGCACCGTTGCGCGCACTTTTCGCTGCCACAGCAGGCCGTTGGCCATGCCGGCCACGGCGGCCGCCGGTACCGTCAACCGATCCGGGACGGACCAGACGAGCGCGGCGCCCGCGCAGAGGGTCACGAAGTTGAGCAGCGACCAACCGACTATGGCGGCCGACGGCAGGCCACGCCACCAGTTCGGCAGAATCCCGCCCCGCTGGAGCAGCGGGGCCAGGATTATTACCGGCACCAACACAAGAAACTGGAAATAGGCCAGCGAAACGTCCGAGACGACCACGGCCAGCGCGGTGAACGGCGAGAGAGTCACGGTGGCGACGACCGCGAAGGCCAGGTTGCGGCTGGCCAGCCGGCGAAACGACGGACACGACCGTTCGGCCGGCCAGGCGAGCGCGACCAGGACCGCCGAGAACAGCCCGCGGAGCACGATGGCACCCAGCAACAGGCCGACAAACATGGCCCAGGAGTTGTGAAACACCAGTATCCAGCGCAGGTCGAAGAACGTCGCGTACGGCGAGATCGCACTGACCTGGGGCGCCAGGCCGAACGCCGAGGTGAAGTCGACGGCGTACAACACGGCCGCCACCGCCGCCGCCGGCGCGGCAGTCAGGACGAGCAGCCACAGCAGACGTACCCGCTCAGGGCGCACGGTTCCACCTTCCGCCAGCCACCGGAGGGCACGAGACCAGTTGGGACCAACTTACCGTTCTATGGTTATTTCTGGGCCAGTAGGACGATCCCGGTCAGCCTGGGGGATCACACGTCGGCCCCTTGGGCCCCCTCGCCGAGACGGTCGTTTCTGCCCCGTACGGCCGAGACGAGACAGTAGGCTAGGGCCGGGCAATCGGCCGACTGCTCATCCCGCTTGCCGCGGTCGAGACGCGGTCGGCCAGAGGCCGTGCTGCGGCGCGGCCCCGGCGATGCTCTTTGACGATGGCCCGTCCGGTGCACCCGGCCCGTGCCGGTTCGGTGAGCGAGCGGCGAGGGACTTCCCCTCCGACGATCCCGATGCGCCAGGGCCAGTGTGGGTGCGGCTCCGGGCCGTACACCGTCGAAGAAGGAGAAAGAATGCGTGTCACGCGGGCGGCGGCAGTAGTCGTGTTTGCGGCACTCTCACTCATTCCCGGCGCCTGCGGCAGGGACGACAGCGGCCCCGATGTCATCGAGAAGGCCGCGGAAACAAAGACGATCACCATCGGCGTAATTCCCAACCAGCCGAACCTCAGTTTGAAAACCGACGGCACCTACGTGGGCTTCGACGTCGAGATCGGGAAAATCGTCGCCAAGGGACTCGGCGTCGACCCGGCCAACATCCAGTGGAAGGACACCACCGTGCCGGACCGCGAACGGGTCATCAAGGACGGCACAGTCGACCTCGTCGTGGCCACCTACACAATCAACGACGCGCGTAAGAAGGCGATCAGGTTCGCCGGTCCGTACTATGTCGCCGGCCAGGACCTGCTGGTCAAGGTTAACTCGACCATCAAAGGGCCGGAGGATCTCGACGGCAAGGTCGTCTGCTCGAGCGCCGGCTCGACACCGGCCAAACGGATCCGATCGCAGTACCCGAAAACCCGCCTGCAACAGTACGACCAGGAGTCCCGGTGCCTGCCGGACCTCGAGTCAGGTGCGATCGACGCTGTGACCACCGACAATGTTGTCCTCCTCGGCTACGCCATGCGGCCAGAGAACGCCGGCAAGTTCAAGCTGGTGGGCAAGACCTTCTCCGAGGAACCGTACGGCATCGGGATGAAGAAGAGAGACAGAGCCAGCTGCGAGAAGATCAACGAGATCCTGCAGGCAGCCGCGCGGGACGGGTCGTACAAAGCGGCCTGGGACGCCACGCTGGGCAAGGGCGGCAAGTCGGCGCCGACGCTGGACGCCAGCGAGATGAGCCACTGCAGTGCGTGAGTGACCAGGCACGCGAGTGTCGGCGCGACGAGTGAGGGCCCGTGTAGCACGATGGCCGGAATCGATCGGTGAAGCACGTCGGACGTCATGTGCCCCGCCCGTCCGCGGAGGAAGCGGCGGACACGTGGTTGGCCACCCTGGCGCAACGACTGATCGACGGTGAAGTCGACCCGCGAACCGTCAGCGAACACGTCTCAGCCTTCGTATCCTGGCACCTCGACCTCAACGAGATCTCGCGCGGCCCGTGCACCGACCTACACGTCATCGTGGACGAATGGGACCAGTGGGGGCGCGGCATCAGGAACTGGCCGCGACGGTTCGCCAGCTATGCCGTGATCACCTATCACTGAACCCTTCCAACCTGATCTTGCAGGTCGGCACGGGTAGGAGAGGGGCCGAGTTCCGGCGGGTCCAGGGCAAGTAGAACCTGCCGTTTCGAGTGGCCGAGGCCGCCACGGCCCGGCCGGACGGCACGGTGCGGCAGGTGGTGTTTCCGGTCGTAGGGGAGACAATCTGCGCCACCTGGTGGCCAAGTACAAGGCGTCGGGTCGACATACCGACGCACGATGCAGACGACCTGCCGGGCGTCGTACGCCAATCGCTACCGCAAGGGCTCGATCCGGCTGCTGGAGGTGTTGCAGTTCCGCTGCGACAACTCGCACCGGCCGGTACTGGAGGCGCTGCATCTGGTCCGCCGCTATCGGTCGCAGACGGACCTGACCTTCTACCTGGCAGGAAGACGGTGCCGACACACCGGGTCTGAGCGGCGAATGGGCGGAGCCGGCGTATCGGGTCGACGGGCGTGGCTGCCGCCGGATGGTGCGCAACGTCTGGGGTCGGCGCGATGGGGTTCCGCAACCCGGACGAGGCCCTACCCCGCGACTTCGACGTGCGCCGTACGGGGCACTACCAGGCGCTGCGCAAGCCGCTGGACCCAACGATGTTCATCGACGCGTTGCAGTCCGAGATGCGCGCCGAGCTGGGCGCGTTCAGTCGTCATGATGGCGAGAACAGGCGGCTGGTTGGTGCAGGCCCGGGTGGACACCCGCCGGGTTTCCGGTGTGCTCGGCGAGCTGTCGCAGGACAGTGACGAGCCGGGCGCGTTCGCTGGCGTCGAGTGGGGTGAGGATCTCGGCCTCGTGCTGGTCGGCGACGCGGCGAGCGCGGGGTAGCAGCCCGGCGCCAAGGTCGAAGGGTGTGACCGCCCTCGCGGGCCTCCTCTCGAGCAGGAGTTTCAGTTCCGGTTTGCAGTCGACCACCGGGCCTTCCTGTCTGCGGGGCTTCCGGTTCGTTCCCGGTCACGGCGGTCGACGCGGCCTGACCAGCAACCGCACGAGGCCTCGTCCACGCCGGTGGTCGGGTCTCCTGCGGTTGCCCGGGAACGGATGGTGTCCCGCGGGCGGGTCAGTCCGGCGGCCAGGTGGTCAGGACGGCGTCGAGGGCGTCCAGGGACCTCCGCCAGGAGTCGTCCGCCGTACGCGGGTGATGCCGGAACCCGCCGGCCCTCGTCGCGGTAGGCGTTACCGAGGCCACCAGCGCGTCCCTGCCGGCGCGACCGGCCAGGGCCTCCGCCACCCGGTCGGCCAGCTCGGTCAGGGCCAGCGCCGCCAGCCTCATCCGCAGGTCCTGTACGTTGCCACGTGCGAGTGAAGGCTCGCGTCCCGTACGTCCAGGCGGCGGGCGAGCCCGAACTCCTCCGAGCCCTGGCGCTGCCGGTAGATGCCATCGCCACGTCGGCGAGTGGGGGTGTCGTCAAGCCGGACGCAAAGTTCGCCCAGGTCATCGACCTTGCCCATGGTGCGGAGGCTACTCGCCGCGGGTGAGTCGGGCGACCGGCTCCGAACGGTGGTCGTCGTCGCGGCGGCGGGTGCGCCGGCCGAACGCGTCGGCGAGCCCCCACCGCCCCGGTACGTCGAGCAGTTCTATCCGGCCCACCGACGACGGCAGGTACGGATCGACGGCGAGATGGTCCGGGTGTGGGGTGAGCCCCAGCATTGTGCGAAGCAGGAGCAGTGGCGCGCCCGCTGACCAGCCCTGAGGGCTGCACGCCGTCGGGTACTCGACCGGGTAGTCGGTGAGGCTGCGCTCATAGCCGGCGAATGCCTCGGGCAACCGGCCGTCGAAATACCCCGACGCGGTGATCATGCCATCGGCGATCCTGGCGGCCTCCTCCCGGAGACCGTAGCGCCACAAACCCCAGGCGATGATCGAGTTGTCGAACGGCCAGACCGTACCGACGTGGTAGCCGATGGGGTTGTACCGCAGGTTGGTGGTGGACAAGGTGCGCACGCCCCAACCGGAAAAGAGGCTCGGTCCAAGGAGGTGGTCCGCCACACGGCGTGCCCGCTCCGGCTCGACAATGCCGCTCCAGAGCAGGTGCCCCATGTTGGAGGCGAGCGCGTCGACGGGCTTGCCGTCCGGATCGAGCGCAAGCGCATAGTAACCCTCCTCTTCGATCCAGAAATCGCGGTTGAACTGTTCCCGCAGTTGCGCCGCCTCACGCTCCAAGCGGTCGGCGTACTCGGGGTCGTTCCAGAACTCGCGGGCCATTCGCGCCCCGCGCATCTTGGCGTCGTAGGCGTACCCCTGTAGCTCGCAGGTTGCCCTGGGCAGGGCGGGCAGCCGGCCGTCCCGGTAGGAGATCGCGTCCGAGGAGTCCTTCCAGCACTGGTTCTCCAGGCCGTTGCGGGTGTTGCGCCGCCAGTAGTAGACGTAGCCGGTGCCAAGCAGATCGGCGTACTCGTCGATCCAGTTGAGCGCGGCACGGGCCTGCGGTTCGAATAGCCGTACGGTCTCCACGTCGCCGCTCCACCGCTCGTACTCGTCGAGCAGGATGACGAACAGCGGGCTGGCGTCCGCAGATCCGTAGTAGGGGGTGTGTGGCTGTTCCTCGAACGCCGCCGACTCGCCGTACCGGAACTCGTGCAAGATCTTACCCGGCTCCTCCTCGCGGAAGTCGTCGAAGGTGGTGCCCTGCAGCGCCCCCAACAGGCGCAGCACGGGCGGGGTCAGCGTGGGCGCGAACGGCAGTGTCTGCAGGCTGATGAAGATGCTGTCCCTGCCGAGGAGAGTCATGTACCAGGGCAGCCCGGCGGTCGGGATCGGGCTGACCGCGGTCAGCGACGAGTAACGCATAGCGGCCAGGTCGTACAGACTGCGCTTGTATGCCGCCGTGAGCGGCTCGTAGTCGCTTGCGAGTCGCGGCGCGCGGTCGATCCAGTGTTCCAACTCCTCGCGCACCTGGGGCCTGCTCCGCCGGCGGTACGCCTCCCAGACGGTAACGGAGCCGCCGCCCCCTCGGTTGATGATCGGTTTTACCTGGAGCCCGACGTCCCAGCGGCCGTGCGGTTCGAGACAGATGTCGAAGGTCATGCCGCCGTCGTCCACCTTGGCCGGTTTATCACTGGAGATGATGGTGTCCCGGCAAAACGTCGCCCGCTCGTAGTGCAGATGGAGGCCCCCGTCTTCCTGGGACACCGATCGCTTACCGCGCTTCGGCTGATTCTCCTTGATCTCGAATATGTCGGCGAAGTCGGCGTCCGCGTCGATCCGGATGGAGACGTCCGCCGGTTCGATGTCGTGGTTGAGAACCACGAGCCGTTCGACGAAGTTCGCGCCGATGGACTGCTCGCGGATGACCGAGATCTTGGCGTTGACGTAGTGCGTGGGCTGCCCGGGGACGAGCAAGAACCGGGTCTCGAAGAAGTGCAGATCGCTGCGGGACAGGGGGCTGAGTCGCTCCCCGTTGACGCGCAGCACCCAGGTCGACAGGAAGCGGGTGTCGAACGAGAAGAGCCCTGCCGGGGAATCGGGGGACCTGGTGACATCTCCACGCACATCAGTGACGAGGAAGGTGTTTCCGTCCAGGATGCTGAGCGTCTTCTCGGTCATGATGGTCCGGCGGCTTCCTCTTGGACGAAATCCCGTGGGTGACGGCCGGAGGGTGGTCCGGTGAACAGCACCCTTCCGAGCAGGTCCACCAGCCCCAGTTGACCCTCGACCACAAGCGCGTTGCGGAAGAACAGCGGCACGAACCGTTCCTCGCCCCGGACGAGCCGGTCGAACGTATCGTTGTCGGTGCGCAGAACGGCGTCCGGCTCCGGCTGAGGCGTTGCCGGATTTGCCCTGCGGACCCGGGCAGTCCCGCCTTCTATGGCGACAAACCACTGTTCCACGACGGTGCCGGCCGACTCTGTCACGTCCAGGCGGACGGTGCCCTTGGTCTCCCGAGGAATACTCTTGGAAGTACGGCTCTCCCCATGCTCCAGCATCTGAAGTGCGTCAGCCAGCTGGTCGCCCACTTGGCGTCATCCTCCTTCCCTCGCGTGCCACCTCGGCATGACCGAAACCAGCCCCCGGTCGGGTTCGCATCACCAGCTGCGCATAACGCCGCCTCTCAGATCCCGGACAGGGACGGGACGCGAGGCCCTAGCGGGTACTGCCGGTCCAACGGCGAGATGGTGATCCACCGTAGGTCGGTGAACTCGGCGAGCGCCGCCCGGGAACCGAACCGGCCCCAGCCGCTGGCCTTGACGCCGCCGAATGGCATCTGCGGCTCGTCGTGGACAGAGGTTCCGTTGATGTGGCAGATTCCGGCTTCGATGCGGCGGGCCACCTGCAAGGCGTTGGCGACGTCGCGGCTGAACACCGCGCTGGCCAGGCCAGACTCGGTGTCGTTGGCGACTCGGACAGCCTCGTCGACGCCATCCACCTCGATCACCGCAGCGACCGGCCCGAACGACTCTTCGCTGTAGACCCGCATCTTCGGAGTCACTCCACGCAGTACGGTCGGTGGGTAGAACAGGCCGTCGGCTCGGCCCCCGATGAGCACTTTGGCGCCTTTGGTCTGGGCGTCGGCGACGAGCGACGCGACGTGGTCGACGGATCGCTGGTTGACCAGTGGGCCGAGCTCGGTCGACGGCTCATGCGGATCGCCCATGGTCAGCCTGCCGGCGTGAACCACCAACTGGTCGAGAAACTCGTCGGCGACCGTGCGCTCCACCACGATCCGCTCGGTCGACATGCAGATCTGACCCTGGTTCATGAAGGAGCCGGCGACGGCGGCGCGTACCGCCGCCGGGATGTCCGCGTCGGCCAGCACCAGCATCGGCGCCTTGCCGCCGAGTTCGAGGACGGCACGCTTCAGATGCCGACCGGCCTTTTCGCCGACGATGCGCCCGATCGAGGTCGAACCGGTGAAGTTGATGCAGCGGGTCTGCGGATGGCAGATCAACTCGTCGACTATGTCCGCCGCGTCGGCCGGCGCGTTCGTGACCACGTTGATCGCGCCGGGTGGCATGCCGGCGTCATGCAGGGCGGCGGCGATCGCCACGTGGGTCGCCGGGGCCTCCTCGCTCGCCTTGAGCACCACCGTGTTGCCGTATGCCAGCGGAAGCGCGACGGCTCGCATGCCGAGGATCAGCGGCGCGTTCCACGGGGCTAGACCGACGACCACTCCTACCGGCTGGCGGACGCCGAGCGCGGTCATGCCGGGCACGTCAGACGGGATGACCTCGCCGACAATGCCGTACGTCTGCGCGGCCGCCTCGATGAGCATGTCGGTGGCGAGCTTCAGGTTGAAGTGGCACCAGCTGAGCACCGCGCCGGTCTCCTGGCACATCGCCCCGACGATCTCGTCGCCGCGTTCGGTCAGCAGACCCGCGGCGCGCTGCAGTACCTCGCGCCGTTGCCCCGGCGACCAGGTTCCCCAAGTAGCCTTCGCGGCGGCCGCCGCATCAACGGCGGCCGCCGCATCGGCACGGCTGGCGGCGGCAACCTCCGACAGCGGCTCGTTATCGACATTACGAACTTTAGTGGTCCTTCGCCCTGATTGGGCGGGTGTCCACCTACCGCCGATCAACAGATCGACGGTACGGATGGCGTCGGGCATGGCGATGCTGTCTCCCTCCAGTCGCGCGACACGACCTGTCGCCACGGCGCGGCTCGACCCGCCAGCGCAGCCATGGCGTCGACGTCCGCACGCTGATCGGAATAGCCAAGTTGCACCACCTTGAGCAGACTACTTCTGGAGGCGGCAGTGGGCGTGGTTTTCGAACGGAACCCTCCCCGTCAGGAGCCGCCACCGCCCGATGGAGCGCTCTGCGCGGCTGCTGGTGGCCGTCGGGCGGATCAGAATTACCGCCTGGTCGGGGTGAGTGACCCGAGGAGGGCTGCGACGTCGGGCGCGATGGCGTAGCCGAGCATTCCCACCCCAGGGTGGGGCAGGGAACCCGTCGTCAGGTGGAAGGCCGGTCACGATCTCTGCGCGGAGTCAGGCCGTGTCGGGTCCGGTCCCCGGTCCAGGCCGCTTCGAGGATCGCGGTCAGGCTGGCGGTGTCGGTCGGGCCTGGATGGTTCTGGATCAAGCGGGTGACGCCACTGGCCATCTCCGCGAAGCGCGGGAGGTCGGCGCGTGCCACGCCGATGTCCGCCAAGGTGGGAGGGATGCCGATATCGGAAAGGAGCCCGTCGAGCCAGGTGAGGAACGTATCTGCGGCCTCGGCATCCGAGGCGTCGGTCACGCCGAGCCCGCACACCCCGGCGAGGATGGCCAACCGGTCGACGATGGCATCCCTGGCCGCGTCCAGCGCGTAGGGCAGTAGCAGCCCGACGCCCAGGCCGTGCGGCGTGTGCGTGGCTGCGCCGATGGGGTACTGGAGAGCGTGCGGGGCCGCGTTGCCCGCGTGGGAAAATGCGAGCCCGGCGAGCATGGATCCATAGGACATGTCCGCGCGCGCGTCCGTGTCGCCTCCGTCCCTGACAGCACGACGCAAGCTACGGGCGATCCGCTCCGCAGCCCGGAGCGCGTAATGGTCGGTGATCGGGTTGCGGCCGAGGAAGACCTGCTCCACCGGGTCGCGCGGTCCGTGGGCCCGGGGTCGCGCGGTGTAGCTCTCCACGGCGTGACAAAACGCGTCGATGCCGGAGTGGGCGGTGACGGTCGCAGGGCAGGTGTAGGTGAGTTCGGGGTCGACGATGGCGAAGTCGGGCACGATGTGGACGCTGGAAACCCCCACCTTCAGCTCGCGGTCCGGATCGGTCAACACCGAGACGGGTGTGAGCTCGGAGCCGGTGCCTGACGTCGTCGGGACCGCGACGAGAGGAATCGTCGGCCCCGGCACCTTCGACTCGCCGTAGAAGTCGCGCGGCGTCCCACCGTGGCGCCGTATGACGCCGACGATTTTGGCGAGGTCGATCACCGTGCCACCCCCGATGGCGAGGATCACGTCCGCGTCCACCTCGGCGGCGACCGAGACGGCCAAGGCGACATCGGCGAGTGGCACGTCTGGAGTCGCGTCGGAAAACACCTCGACGACCTCGACCTTCTCCCGCACGGCGGCCACGATCTCGGCCACGCCCGGCTGCCCCAGAAGAACCTGGTCGGTCACGATGAGGACTCGCGAGCCACACTCGGCCACCACTCGTGGGATATTCTGCGCGACCCCTTCGCCCACTATCAGCTGGCGTGGTCCGCGGACGGTCTCAAGCATGTCAGTGCCTCTCTGGAACGTCGGCGGCGATTTGCTGGGCGGACGTCCAGGTCACCTGCGAGACCGGGACGGCGTCGGCAAGGTTGGCCGCCCGGGTGGCGCAGGCGCGTGCGCCGGGCGCCCGGACTCGATCGTGCCCGGGCGCCCTCGGCGCCATCGCGATGAAGACGTCACCCTTGGTGGACGGGTGGGTCGGGTCGAGGATCCCGCGGACATCGTCGCCGAGGGCGGTACGAGTCGGGGTCGCGACCAGCGCCTCGATCATGAGCCCGAGGGCGCAGCCGTTGGGACCGCCGAAGGGGCTGATCGCCCCAACCACCGCCGCGGCCGCGGCGGTGGTGCACACACCGGCGGAATCGCCGTCGTCCCGGGTGCCAACGGGTTCGTGCCGGCCATGGCCCGCATCCCGTCCCCGCGGTGGAGGCCGGTGAAGTCATGTTTGCACAGGGCGCGGTGATCCTCGGCGGGCGTCCGGAGCAGCAGGCCGGTCACGGTAGGTCGATCGCCGCGTAGGTGAGGTCGAGGTACTCAAGGATGCCCTCGTGCGACCCCTCCCTGCCGATCCCGGACTGCTTCACGCCTCCGAACGGAGCGGACGGGTCCGATATCAGACCACGGTTGATGCCGAGCATCCCCGTATCCAGCCCCTCGATGAACCGGAGCGCTCGCTGGAGGTCACGGGTGAATATGTATCCGACCAGGCCGTGCTCGGTGTCGTTGGCCTTCGCCATCACCTCGTCGTCGGACGTGAACGAGATGATCGGCGCCACCGGGCCGAAGATCTCCGCCCTGAGCATCCGCGCATCTTCGGGCACGTCGACGAGGACCGTGGGCGGGTAGAAGTGGCCCGGCCCATCCGGACGCTCGCCGCCCACCAAAATGCGGGCGCCGCGATCGACAGCGTCGGCGACGAGCTCGTCGATCTTGGCGACCGAAGCCTCGTCGATCAACGCCCCGACGTCCACGCCGTCGTCGAGACCATGGCCCACCGAAAGCGCGCCCATCCGCTCGGCGAAGCGCGCCGTGAATTCCTCGCGCACCGGCTCCTCGACGTAGATCCGGTTGGCCGCGATGCAGGACTCCCCGATGTTGCGCATCTTGGCCACCATGGCGCCGTCGAGCGCGACGTCCAGATCAGCGTCGGCACACACGATCAAGGCCGCGTTGCCGCCCAGTTCCATGGAGGTGCGCAGCACGTTGTCCGCAGCCTGTCGTAGCAGCACGCGCCCGACCTCGGTCGACCCGGTGAACGAGAGCTTGCGGGTCCGACTGTCGGCTAGCAGTGCTGATACCACCTCGCCGGCACGCTTGGTGGTCACCACGTTGACGACGCCCGGGGGAACGCCGACCTCCTCCATGATGCGGGCCAGGAACAGCATGGTGAGCGGCGTCTGGGCCGCTGGCTTGGTGATCGTCGTGCAGCCCGCCGCCAGCGCAGGAGCGATCTTGCGGGCACCCATGGCCAACGGAAAGTTCCAGGGCGTCACGAAGACGCACGGTCCGACCGGCTTCGGCACGGTGAGGATGCGATATCCACCTGCGGGAGCGGTGCTGTAGCGCCCCTCGACGCGCACCGCCTCCTCGGCGAACCAACGGAAGAACTCCGCGCCGTAGGCCACCTCTGCCCGAGCCTCGGCGAGCGGCTTGCCCATCTCGAGCGTTATCAGCCGGGCGAGCTCCTCGGATCGCTCGGTCAGTGCCCGGTATGTCGCGGTCAACAACTCCGACCGTTTCCGCGGCGGGGTCGCCGCCCACTCCGCCATTGCCTTGCTCGCCACGTCCAGAGCGACGAGCCCGTCAACGACGTCGGCGTCCGCCACCTCGGCGATGGTCTTGCCGGTGGCCGGGTCCTCGACGGCGAAGGTGGCTCCGCTTGCGGCGTCGCGCCAGGCGTCGCCGATGCGGAGCCGCCGGTGCTCGGGGGCCAGGACGTTCATCGGGTCACTCATTGCGTCAGCTCCTGTGATGTTCTTGGTGATGTCCGGAGTGCCTCAGCGATCGCGCTGCGCGCGTAGACGAACGGGTCACACGCCCTCGTCGGGGGCGAGGTCGGCGAGCGGGTCGGATGTGGCCTTGGCCTTGGCTGCAGGGCGGGGCCACGCGCTACCGATCGCCTTCTCGGGCCACGGCCGTTCCAGCGTCGTCGGGCCGTGCGCACTGGTGACGGTCCGTCGAGGCTCGATTGCCACGTGCGGGCGCATGTTGCCGTCGCCGCCCGGCGCGGCTACCGCCCGGCCCCGGACAGCGACACCCCGGTGCCCGCATCGAACAGGTGCGCACGGTCCAGGTCGACCGTGACAAGCAGCCGTTCGCCCGGCGTGCCGGTGACGGTGGGTCGTGCCTTGACCCTGAGGATCTCCGTCCCCACTCGGACGTCGACCACCGTTCGGTCACCGAGCGGCTCAAGCCCGTAGAGCTCCCCCGACAACGACGCGTTCCCACGCTGCTCGACGGACAGGTCCTCCGCGCGCAGGCCCAGCAGCAGCGGACGACCGTCCTCAGCCGTGGTCCAGCGGGGCCGCGGTAACGTCCAGCCTTCCGTGCCGACCAGACGATCTCCCTCGGCATGGCAGGCGAGCAGGCTGATCGGCGGACTCCCGACGAATCCTGCGACCCACTGGTTGGCCGGACGCTCGTACACCTCGGTCGGCGTTCCGACCTGTTGCACCTTCCCCTCCTTGAGGACCGCGACCTGGTCGGCCATGGACAGGGCCTCGACCTGGTCGTTGGTCACGTAGACGAAGGTTGCTCCGAGGCTCCGGTGGATGCGGGTGAGCTCGGTGCGCATCTCGACGCGGAGCTTGAGGTCGAGGTTCGTCAGCGGCTCGTCCATGAGAAACGCGCGCGGGCGACGGACCAGCGCCCGGGCCAGGGCGACACGCTGCATCTCACCGCCCGACAACTGCGCGGGACGACGCCGCAGCAGACGTTCGATGTGCAGCAGGCTCGACATCTGCTCGACGGCAGCGGCGATCTCGCTCGAAGAACAGCGGCGTGCCCGCAGCGGCGAAGCGATGTTCTCGTACACCGTGTGTCGCGGGTAGAGGGCGTAGCTCTGGAAGACCATGGCCAGGTCGCGTGCGGCCGGGGCGTCACCGGTCGCGTCCCTGCCGTCCAGATGCACCGACCCGGCGTCAAGTTTCTCAAGGCCGGCGATCGCTCGCAGGGTCGTCGTCTTGCCTGCCCCGGAGGGCCCGAGCACGACGAAGAACGAGCCGTCCGGCACGTCCAGCGTCACCCCGTCCAGGGCCTGTACTTTGCCGAAGGACTTGCACAGCCCGTGCACTGCCACGGTTCCCATCAGGCCACCAGCTCTTCCGTGCTCATGTCGTAGACCGCCGGGGTTCCGCCGGTGTGCCGCAGCCCGACCAATGCGTCAGCGGCGAACCGGCCAGTCGGTGGCATCCGAACCCGTACGTCGCGCTGGCCGCCGTGGTCGACCACGTAGATGATTTCGTCGCCCAGCCACTCCGCAGAGACCACGCGGGCCGGGACCGAACGTTCCGCCCCTGGTTCGGTGACTTCCAGCGCCTCCGGCCGGACGCCTGCGACCAGGCAACGGTCGCGCGGCAGGCCTGGCGGTGGCGTGAGGACCAGTCCGCCCTGACTGCGCAGCTTCCCGTCGGCCACCTCCACCTCGATCAGGTTTATCGGCGGGGAACCGATGAACGCGGCGCAGAAAAGACTCGCCGGACGGTCGTAGACTTCCAGCGGCGTGCCGATCTGCTCGACGCGGCCCTTGTTGAGGATGGCGATTCGGTGACCGAGCGACATCGCCTCGACCTGGTCGTGGGTGACGTAAACCATTGTCGTCCCCAGATCGCCCTGCAGGTGCTTGATCTCCGTGCGCATGTCCGCCCTCAGCTCCGCGTCCAGATTGGTGAGAGGTTCGTCCATGAGGAATGCGCGCGGTCGTCGCACCAGGGCGCGAGCAAGCGCGACGCGCTGCTGCTCTCCGCCGGACAACTGGCGCGGTCGCCGGTCCAGGAGCGGACCAAGCCGCATCAGCCGGGCGGCCTCGTCGACCCGCTCGCGCACCTCCGCCTTGGGCAGTCCCTCGGCGCGCAGTGGGAACGCCAGGTTGTCGCGGGTTCTCAGGTGCGGGTAGAGAGCGTAGAACTGGAACACCATGGCGATGTCGCGCTCGGCGGGCGGCAGGTCGTTGACCAGCGTGTCGCCGATGCGGATGTCGCCCGTCGTCTGCCTCTCCAGGCCGGCTATGGCCCGCAGCGTGGTCGTCTTGCCGCAACCCGAAGGGCCGAGCATCACGAACAGCTCGCCGTCGCCGATGGACAGGTTTACGTGATCAACTGCGACGGTCCCGTCCGGGTAGCGCTTGTGCAGGGCGGTCACCTCGATGCCCGCCATCAGCGTCGCACCGCCCCGAGCGTCACGCCGGCGACGAGGTGCTTGCGCACCAGGTAGGCGAAGACGAGCACCGGTAGGGCGAACACCACGGAGGCGGCGGCCACGAGACCCCAGTCCACAGTGGTGCCACCGATGAGGCCGGCGATGGCGGGTGGGGCCGTCCGCACGTTGTCGCTGGAGGTAAGGAAGATGGCGAACACGAACTCGTTCCACGAGAAGATGAGTGCGAAGACCGCCGTGGCGGCAATGCCGGGCACGAGCAGGGGAAGGGTAAAACGCCAGAACGCCTGCAAGCGGGTGTAGCCGTCGAGCATGGCGGCATCCTCGTACTCCGCGGGCACCTCGTCGACGAACCCCTTCATCATCCAGATCGTGAACGGGAGGTTGAACGCGGCGTAGATGAGGATCAAACCGAGCTCGGTGTCGATGAGTCCGACTTGGCGGTACATGAGGAAGATCGGGATCACGACCACCACAGGCGGCATGAAGCGGGTGGACAGGATGAAGAACAGTTGGTCCTTCTTGGCCTTGACGGCGAAGCGTGAGTAGGCCCAGGCCGCCGGGACCCCCAGCACGGTGGCCAGCACCGTGGAGGCCCCGGCGACCACGACGGAGTTGAGGAACGAGACAGACAAGGCCGAGCGACCCCCGCCGGAGGCGACGAACACGTCCTTGAAATGGTCCATAGTGACTTTGAAGCCGAAGAACTCGGCCGGAACGGCGTAGACGTCCCGGTTCTCCTTGATGGACGTCTCGATCATCCACAGCACCGGAAAGAGCATCACGACGGCCAGCACGGTCAGCAGCGCGACCTCCAGCACCGAGCGGCCCCGGCCGCCAACGCGGCGCGCGGAGGGCGTGTGATCCCGGGCAGGACCTGTGGACACGGCCTCGTCGACGGAGACGGCCATCAGCCCTCCTTGAGTTTGTTCAAGTAGCGCAGGTAGAACTGCGTGAGGACGATGACGACGAGGACCATGAGGATCCCGTACGCCGAGGCGGTTCCGGTGTTGAAGCCCAGGAACGCGACCTTGTAGACGTGGAACGACAACGTCTCGGTGGAGACCCCCGGACCTCCGCTGGTGAGGATGTAGACGAGATCGAACAGCCGGAAGGCCTCGATGGCCCTGAACAACACGGCAATGAGGAGTAGCGGCCACACCAGCGGTAGAGTGATGGTGCGGAACCGGAACCACTCGGACGCCCGGTCGATCGAGGCGGCCTCGTACAAGTACTTGGGAACCGCGGTAAGGCCCGCAAGTGCGATGAGCATGATGAACGGCGTCCATTGCCAGGTGTCGACCACGATCAGGGAAATCAACGCCGTTCGCTGCCGGGTGAGCCACTCCACCTGCCCCAGGCCGAGCGAGCCGAGCATGCTGTTGATCACGCCGAATTGCGCGTCGAGCATGAATCGCCAGAACAGCCCGACCACGACCGGCGACAGCATCATCGGAACCAGGAACAGAGTGGTCAGCAGTCCTCGCCCGTGCGTGCGCCGTGAGATCAGGTAGGCGATGGCGAAACCGAGCACGGTCTGCAGGCCGACCGCGCCGACCACGTAGATCAACGTCGTCAAGGCCCTCTGGTGGACCTGCGCCGAAGTCAGGATGGCCGTGTAGTTCCCGAACCAGATGAAATTGGCGGGCCCCCCGCGGGTGGCCGAGTAGTCGGTGAAAGACAGGTACAACGCCCACAGCAGCGGGAACACCGACATTGCGAGCAACAGCAGCAGCGCGGGGGAGATGAAGGCAACGGCGAGCCCGCGGTCGCTCAGTCCGCGGGACCGACCCGGTGCAGGTGGCGTCGCAGACGCCACCTGCCCGGGGTGGTCGGTCGTCAGGGGTGCGGGATCACTCACAGTCCGCCGCCACCCTTGCGGCTGCTCGAGTCGAGCACGCCCTGCTGCTCCTTGGCGATGTCGTCGAGCGCATCCTTCGGCTTCTTCGCGCCATTGAGTGCCGCGTTCACGTTGGTGTTCTCAATGTCGACGAGGCGCGCGTACTCGGGCACGTTCCACATGTCCCGCATGCGCGGAACCGAGTCGGTGTACACCTGGTTGAACGGCCCGGCATTGAGGAACTCTGGCGACTCCAGGGCGTCCGTACGCGATGGCACACCGCCAGCCGCGGCCCACTTCTTCTGGATGTCAGCCTGCTCGAACCACTTCATGAAGTTGAGGGCCTCCGCCTGGTTCGCCGTGGGGGAGTAGGCCGACACGTGCATCCCCATACCGCCGAGAGGGACCAGGTTCGTCTTCTGGCTCGGCAGGGTGGCAAAACCCAGCTTGTCGAGAATCTGCTCCCGCGTGGTGCCGAGCGTCGACTGCTTCGGATCAAGCAGGCCGCCGCTCGCCGCGATCCAGTTGAACGCGATGCATGCCTTGCCCTGGGCGACCGCCGCGTTCACCTCGTCGATGAACCAGTTGCCGGAGCCCTTGGCGGTCAGCGGCTTCATCTTGTTGACCAGGACGTCCATCGCCTCCTGGCCCGCAGCGTCGTTGAGGACGCCCTCGATCTTGCGCGTCTTGGAGTCCCAGAGGTTGCCGCCGTAGACGCCGTTGACCGTGTTGTAGGTTACGGCCGCGGCGTCGGAGCCGTTGGCCTGGTGGAAAGCCAGCCCGCTGACGCCAGGGTTGTCCGCCTGGCACCTCTCGGCGACTGAGATCATCTCGTCCCAGGTCTGCGGTGGCTTGTCGCCGATCAGGTCCTTGCGGTAGATCATCGTCCAGGTGTCGCCGAGCAGCGGCAGTCCGTACAGGCTGGCGTTCTCGTCGCGCTTTCCGGTCTCCGCCTGGGGGAACTGGCCGTAGGCCGCCAGGAGGTACGGGTTGTAGGCCTTGACGTCGATGTTGTTCTTGACGAAGTCGGTGATGTCGAGGATGTTGCCGTTCGTCACGGCCTCGCCGATGTGTTGCGAGTCCAGGATCGCGATGTCGAAGTCGGTCTTGCGCGCGGCGAACTGGGTGAACATCGCGTCGTGCCAGTTCGCGTTCGGCACGGTGTTGACTTTGATGGTCGCGTTTGGCCGCTCCTTCTTGTACTCCGCGTTCGCGAAGGCTTCCAGTGCGTGGGCGGGGGGCCAGTCGAACCAGATGAAACTGAGGGTCAGCGGGTCCTTGGTGAGCTCCGGGATGGTCGCCGGTGCCTTGGGGGCGCTCGCCTTCGCGCCGTCGCCCTGGCCATCGCCGCAAGCCGCCACGGTCGTGGCCACCAGCAGCATGGCCGCCGCTGCCAGCAGCACCTTTCGACCACAAACGGACATTCGTCCCATGCGCTGTGAATACCGCATCTTCTTGCCTGCTTTCTGGGTGGGAACTTCTAGAGCCTCGCTATGTGCCTCGCCGAGCAGGTGCTGGGTTGTTCAGGCGTGTTGCCGGGCTGGCGCGGGGGCCGACCCGCGGACCGGCGTCACGAGTACGCCGCGATGTGCCGGGTCTTCGTGCCGTCGAGAGGTACTTCGGTCCATCGGGGGCCCGGTGACGAACCGAGTAGGACGTCGAGCATGCTCACGGGAGCTCCAGGTGATCGAGTGGAGCGATGGCGGGCGGTTCCGCGACGGTGCAGGATGACGGGCGTCCGTCACTTTTCCTATACGATCCAGTGGGGGCGTCAGCATGTCGCAGCGTTGTGACTGATGTCAACAGGTTCCCGTAGACGCAGGAAAGGACCTCACGTCACGATGGACGACGAAGCGAGGATCGCGCGGGGCCGTAGGGTCGTGACGGGCGGAATGCCGCCGGGAAGATCTGGTGGCCGGCTTGCCGACGAGGTGTACGACACGCTGCTCGGACAGCTGATGTCGCTACGGATCGAGCCTGGCTCCCGCGTCACGATCGACGTCCTGGCGCGAGAACTGGGGGTCTCGCAGACGCCGATCCGAGACGCTCTGAACCGCATGGAGGCCGAGGGCCTGGTTGTGCGTGTGCCCCATGCTGGCTACCGCATTCCTCCCCAAATCACCCGTCACCGATTCGAAGACATGCTCGAGGTCCGCCTGCTCCTCGAGCCGGCAGCGGCGCGCAGATCCGCCGAACGCGCATCCATGGAGCAGGTGGCCGGTCTGCGGCGAATGCTGGAGGAGATGGCGGAACTGGAGGGGGGCAACGGGCCCATGGCCTATGGCGCCTTCGGGCTACGCGACGCCGCTTTTCACGATCTCGTCGCCCTGAGCGCGGAGAACCAGGTCATCCGTGAAGGGCTCGCTCGCCTGCACAGTCACGTACACCTCTTCCGGCTGCACCACGACACCCAGGTCACTCATCTGGCCATGGCCGAGCACGAGGAAGTTGTGGCCGCGATCGCCGCGCGTGACCCCGACGCCGCCGCCTACGCGATGCGTCGGCACATCCTGCGGTCCGGCGAGCGTTTCCGGCGATTGTTCGACGAGATCAAGGACGTGGACCCGATGGCGGTAGAGGCTTGACGGGTGGGCGGGGGCAGAGGAATGCTAGCTCAATCGGATCGGATTGGATCGCGTCCACCTCACCGCCACCAGATGCGAGGAGAAGCAGGTGCCCAGAGCGCTGCTCCTGACCGGCGACGCCGCCGAGGAACTCGACACCATGTACCCCTACTACCGCGTGCAGGAGGGCGGCTGGGACGTTGACGTCTCGTCACGGACGCGGCGTGACGTGCAACTGGTCATCCACGAGTTCGACCCCAACTCCGACGCCTACGTGGAGAAGAACGGCCGGAAGCTGCCGGTCGACGTGCCCTGGGCCGAGGTCGACGTCGAGCGCTATGACGCCCTCATCATCCCGGGGGGACGTGCCCCCGAGTGGATCCGGGTCGACGCCGACGTCAGGCGCATCACCGAGCACTTCTTCGCGCGCAACCTCCCCATCGCGCTGGTGTGCCACGGCGCGCAGGTACCAGCGGTGTACGGGTTACTGAAGGGTCGAAAGACGGCGTGCTTCCCCCCCATCACCGGTGACATGGAGAACGCGGGCGCGACGGTCATCGACGCTCCCGACGTCGTGGACGGCAACCTCGTCTCCTGCCGGGGGTGGCCCGACATGCCGCAATTCGGTAGGGCGATGATGGAGCTCTTTTCGAAGTCCGTCGGTTAGTCATCGGCATGAGCACACCTGGCCTGCCCCGGTGACGGGACTTCGGACTGTCACCGTCGACGGCTCCCCCGTCCACGTCCTGGAAAGTGGCACCGGACCTGCGGTGCTGATGCTGCACGGCTCCGGACCCGGCACGACCGGGTCCGGCGCCTGGGCAACGACGGCGCAGGCGCTGGGCACGTCCTGGCACCTGGTGGCTCCTGACCAGGCGGGGTTCGGCCGTACACCTATCCCGGCGGGCTCCAGGGGTGGGCTCCGGCTGTGGACGGAGCAGGCCGCGGGCCTGATGGATGCTCTCGGTACCGACCGCTACGCCGTGGTGGGTCACTCCATGGGCGGTGCCGTGGCGCTGGCGTTGGCGGCCGCGCGCCCCCATCAGGTCACCCGTGTCGTGGCGGTCTCGACGATGGGCGCCCCCGGGGCACCGCTGTCCGCCGAGCTCGACGCGATCTGGGCCGCCCCCGCCGGCCCGCTCGGGGCACGAGACATGCTGAGTCGCCTCGTCCTCGACCAAGCGCTCGTGACCGATTCGGCCGTCGATGCCCGTGCAGCTGCGATGCGAGCGGGGGCGGCCGCATTCGCGTCATTGTTCCCTCCACCCAGGGCACGATGGGTCGACGAGCTCACCCTCTCGGCGCAAACGCTGGCAGCGGTCCGCGCGCCCGTGCTACTCGTTCACGGTGCCCAGGACCGAGTCACCCCGCTCGAGACGGCAGCCCAGCCCCTGCTCGAACACCTGACCGATGTCCGTCTGCACGTGCTCGGCCGATGCGGGCACGTGCCGGCGATCGAGCACCCGCACGAGTTCAGGCAACTGTTGTCGTGCTTCCTCCGCCGGGACCGAGGTCACTAATTGCTGCGGCAGGTCCGCAGCCCGTGCTCAAGCAGATCAGCATGAAGCAGACGTGATTTGCGCAGAAGCTGACGCCCTCCCCGAGACCCAGGGCCCCGGCACAGTCGTGATGCCTGTCCGAGGAGCGCCGTCTGCTCGCGGCGGTACCGGTCGGAGGTCTCCGCAAGGGGGGCAGGTGCGGCAACTTCCCAGGTACGGGGGCGGTCCGGCGCGGACCGCCCCCGTATGGTGCTACGCGGCGGCTCGTTCGGCGACGCTGCGTTCCACGCAGAACTCATTGCCTTCCGGGTCCGCGAGCGTGACCCAGCCGGTGCCGTCCGGCCGGCGGTGGTCCTCGAAGAGCTTCGCGCCGATCCCGATCAGCCGGTCGACCTCTTCATCTCGGGTGCGATCCTGAGGTTGCAGATCGAGGTGTACGCGGTTCTTCACCACCTTGCCCTCAGGCACTCGGATGAACAGCATCGTTGGCTGCCCCTCGGCGACCAGCGACGCCTCGGGGTCGCCAGGCTCGTCCTCGACGCGCATCGGGCGGCCAACCGCCATCGACCAGAACTGTGCCAGCTCGTACGGATCACCGGTCGTATCGAAGGTGACGTTGTGAATGCTTGCGACCATCGCACTCTCCAAAGTGGATAAATGCGCCCCAGCGTCACAGCAGGTCAGCGGTGCTGGCGGTGAGGCGCGGACGTCTCATGTGTGAGCATCTCTACCGCACCTCCTCTCGCCAAAGGCTGACCACGTGATCGTCGCATCCCCCAACCAGATCGTGCAACCCGCAACCTTTCCGATGGCTTGGCCCGGCGGCGATGTTGGTGGCGCCGGCGAGAGGTCAGCGGCGGGGCGTCACGAGGCCCATCTCGTGGGCGATGATGACGAGGTGGACGCGGTCGCGGGCGTCCAGTTTGGTGAATAGCCGTGCCACGTGGGCCTTGGCGGTGGCCGGGCTGATGTGCAGGTCGGCGGCGATCTCGTGGTTGGATCGGCCCCGGCCGACCAGGGTGAGCACCTAGCGTTCCCGCTCGGTGACGCCGTCGGCCGGTCGGAGTGGTGGGGTGGGCTCTGGGCGGTGGTTGACGATCTGTTCGATCAGGCGTCGGGTGATGCTTGGGGCGATGAGCGCGTCGCCGGCGGCGACGATGCGGATCGCGCCGAGGATGTCCTCCAGGGCCATGTCCTTGACTAGGAAGCCGCTGGCGCCGGAGCAATAGTCAAGACTTGTGGATGAGGAATCTTGATCAGGCGGCTGCGGCGTCGGAGGTGACGGGTCCGGCCGTGACCCGTTCGACGAGGCGGCTGCGTTCGAAGCGGGCGCCGGCGCGGACCAGGGCGACCAGGTGCGGTGCGTTGACCGCCCGCCACCGTTGCTGGGCGGCTTCGATCAGCTTGAACGCCATCGCGAGGCCGGCGGCCTTGGAGCCGGGGCCTTTGGTGACCTTGGTGCGGTGCCGGACGGTGGCGAAGGTCGACTCGATCGGGTTGGTGGTGCGTAGGTGCACCCAGTGCTCGGCCGGGAAGTCGTAGAACGCGAGGAGCTCGTCGAGGTCGTCGACGACCTTGGCGACGGCTTTGCCGAACTTGGCGCCGTAGGCCAGCTTGAACGCGGCGACGGCGCGGCGGGCGTGGTCGCGGTCCTCGGCGTTCCAGATTTCGGCGAGGGCCTTCTTCGCCCCGGGATGCGCGGACTTCGGGAGCGCGCCGAGGACGTTGGCGATCTTGTGGAACCAGCAGCGCTGCTCCCGGCTGGTGGGGAACACCTCACGCAGCGCGTTCCAGAAGCCGAGTGCCCCGTCACCGACGGCCAGGACCGGGGCGCGCATGCCGCGGCGTTTGCAGTCGCGTAGCAGGTCGGCCCAGGACTCGGTGGACTCGCGGTAGCCCTCGGCGAGGGCGACGAGTTCCTTGCGGCCGTCGACGCGCACGCCGACCATGACCAGCAGGCACAGTTTCGCCTCGTCCAGGCGCACGTTGAGGTGCACGCCGTCGGCCCACAGGTAGACGTAGTCGGCGCCGGACAGGTCCCGTCCGTTGAAGGCGCGGGCCTCGTCCTGCCACTGCACGGTGAGCCGGGTGATCACCGGTGCGGACAGGCCCGTACTGGTGCCGAGGAACTGCTGCAACGCGGGCACGAAATCGGACGACGAGAGCCCGTGCAGGTAGAGCAGCGGCAGTACTTCGTTGATCTGCGGGGACTTGCGGCACCAGGCCGGCAGGATCACCGAGGCGAACCTGCGCCGCTCACCGGCCTCGTCGACGCGCTTGTCGTTGACTCGTGGCGCGACGACCTCGACCGCACCGGCCGAAGTGAGCACCTGCCGCGGCAAGGCGTGACCGTTACGCACGACGAGGCGGCGTCCCTGCTCGTCCAGCTCGGCCGCGTGCGCGGCGATGTAGGCGGCGACCTCGGCCTCCAGCGCAGCGGCGAGCATCCGGCGGGCACCGTCACGCACGATCTCGTCGATCAGCGACCCGCCCGTCTTGGCCTGCTCGGACACGGCCGCTGGCGTGGGCTCTTCCGGGTTGACTACGGTAAGCACGGGCGTACCTTCCCGGCCCGCGTTGGCGCGCGGGCTCTACTCGATTCCTTGGACATGGAGCGTCGCCGGGAGGGTACGCCTCCCGACGCTCATCCACAGGTTTCGAGCATTGCTCTGCGACCTGCTGGTGATCATGAGTTTGCGAAGACCATGACCCAGAACAGGACCGCACCCGCTGATGTCAGCATCACTGACCGAGATCGTGCTTCCGTACCTGCAGCGCGCCGGGCTAGCCTGATCGCATGCCGATGCCGCGCCGGTACGTCTGCGGGCTGTGCCCGGTCCAGCGTCGCACGGCGCGGTGAAAGGAGCTGTACTCGGCGAACCCGAGCAGGGTGGCGATCTCGTGCAGGGTGTACCGGGAGTTGCCGAGGTGCTCCAGTGCTAGCCGGTGCCGCGTGGTGTCGAGCAGCTGCTCAAACGTAGTGCCTTCGGTCCGCAGCCGGCGGTAGAGGGTCTGCCGGCTGATCCCGAGCGCCCGGCTGGTGGCCTCGGCGGTGGGTGGGCCGAGCGGCAGGCGGGTGACGATGTGCTCGCGCACCTGTCGGCTGTCGGCGTCGGTGGCCGCGACGCGTTCGGCGAGCGTCACGGCGTGCTCGCGCAGCACAGCGAACAGGTAGCTCTGCGCCCGGGGCGGCGGCCGGTCGAGGAGTTCGGCGACGAACGTGATCCGGTCTTCTTTTTGACCGAAGCACACCCAATCGCCGAAGACCGCCGCGTAGGCGGCGGCATGACCGGGCCGCTCATGCCGGAAGTCGGCGCGCAGGTCGATGTCTGCGCCGTCGGCCAGAAACCGGAGCGTCGTGGCGATCTCGCCGAGCGCCAGTTCGGCGCCCTGCATCGTGCGCGATGCCGCCTCGGTGCGGTGGTAGCTCAGCTCAGCCCGGTCGGTCGCGGTCCGCAGCGCCAACCGCAAACCCGTACCGAGCACGTTGGCGTGACGGACCGCCAGGCACAGCGCCTCGCGCAGCGACGGGCTGTGCGCCGCTAGCTGCCCGATCGCGCCGACGTTGCCGTCGGCGGCGCATCGGCCGGCCAGCCGCAGCGCCACCGCGGGGTCGCCGGTCAGGTCCGGCGCCGCGCGTTCGAGCCGAGCCAGCGCGGCGAGCGGGACGTGCGCGTCCGGATCGATGTATTGGTCGACCGCGAACCCGAGCACCTGCTGGACGGCGGCCGGATCGGCGCCGACCGCGACCAGCGAACGGGCGGTGTTCGCCACCACCGCGACGCAGATCGACGCACCCGCCTCGGCCGTCCTTTCCACCTGCCACCCTCCCGTGTCACCGGACGCCAGGTATCTGCAACGTGAGGCGATGGTAGTGCGGTGGCCGCAGTCGTAGCGTCACGGCTCATGAAACCACTTGTCACCCTGCGGACCGTCCCCCGCACCGTCTTCGTAGGCGCCTGGTGCGTCGCCGGCTTCCTGGTCATGATGGTCGGCGGGTCGTTCACCGAGGCGCTGTTCAGCCGGGTCGGCTACCCGGGTGCAGGCTGGGGTGGTGTCCCGGTCACCTTCGACCTGGCGAGCAAGCATGCCGCGCTGGACCAGCTGGCGGTGAAGGGCACGCTCGACCTGTTCGGCTGGGCCCAGGTCGTCGACATCACCATCATCATCGGCACGCTGATCTTCTTCACCGCGCTCAGTGTGCTCGTCTGGCGTGCTCAGCCGCTCGGCGGCTGGCTCGACCGGCTCGGTCAGCGCACGACGGCCGCGTTCGTGGCCGCCCCGATCGCCGACGCCGTCGAGAACCTCACCGCACTGGTCCTCATCGCCGGGCAGCCGCAGCCGCTGACCGTTCTCAGCCTCGCCAACTCACTCGCCACCCTGGCCAAGACCGTCCTGTTCATCGCCGGTTGGGTGGGACTCGCCGGGCTGCTGCTGGCCACCGCGCGGCGGACAGCGACGAAGTTTTCCAGGCGAGGGCTACGGCTGACCAAGTCCGGCTGAACGCACCCGTCACGCGGCCAGCACCAGACTGACATCGGCTCATGCCGCTGTCCGCTCGGAAAGGCTTGGGGACGCCCCGCCATCGGCGAGGCGTCCTCCGGACTCGGCCCGGCTCGAACGGGCTGCCATCCTCTCCTGACGGCGCGGGCGCGGTCATCCGGAGCCACCGCGCCTTGGGCGAGGACGGGAGGAGTTTACGCGCGCGCCCATGCCGCAGATAGGGTGCGCAACCCAGCCCGTGCGCCCATCACCGTCAGTAGCAGGGCCTCGCTGGCGCAGACGTTCTGCTTTGTCGAGATTGGTGCGTCACGCGGTCAAACGCCGCACCAAGGAGATACCCGGGTCAACCGCGCGACCGCCGCCGCGCCCGGCGAACACGACCTCGTCATGGTCGGCATCCCCGGTGCCGCCGGGCACCTCGAACTCGTCGGCGGCTCGCAACTGACCACCACACCTTCTCCTACCACCGACGACCTCCTGGTGTTCCACCTCGACAGCCCCGTCGACGCACGCCTTCGTCGAAAGGCTCCTCGCCGCTGGCGGCACCCGCGTTGCCGGCGGCCCGTACTGGGACCGCTGGGGAGTCACCATCGCTGACCCCGACGGGCTACCGGTACGTCCTGTGCGCCCGTTCGTGGCACAACACCAGCGTGGCGCTGAACCGCCCGTACGACCTCCACGGGCGCGTGTTCGCGCAGGTCAGCAGTTGTCGCTGATTCTCTGGGCCACCTGCCGGGGGGCGGGTGGACACCAAGGGCACCAGCGTCATCCGGCCGCTGATCAACGCCTACCGCACCACGAGGTGATTTGAAAAGAGTTCCCGGCTCAAGGCAACCTTTGCGGCGCCTGCGACCACAAGAAGTCAGACCCGGCTACTCCGGTAGCTGGATCTGACTTCCTCTGGTGGACGGCATGCAAGGAGAACACCTTTTATGAAGAGCCCCACGAACGGCGGGCGTCGCTGGCGTCACCGCCGGAGTCACCGCCGTTTCTGGACCGCCACCGGCCTGCTGCTCGGCGTACCCGCCGTCCTCGTGCCGTACGTCCTGTTCGGGCAGGACTCGCAGGCCGCGACGGTCGACGGCAATGCCTACTACCGGCTGATTTCCGTGCGCAGCGGCAAGGCGCTGGACGTCAACGCCTTCTCCACCGCTGACGGCACCCGCATCCAGCAGTGGACCGACCAGAACACCGCCAACCAGCAGTGGAGGCTGAGACCCACCGGGGACGGCTACTACGAGCTGGTGAACCGCAACAGCGGCAAAGTGCTGGGCATAGCGGGCGATTCGACCGCCCGGGCAGCTGCCGCTGAGCAGCAGACCGACAGCTCCTCCACCTCGCAGGAGTGGCGGATCGAGGATGTGAACGGTTCCGACGCCGTCACCTTCACCTCCCGCAGGAGCGGCCAGGTCCTGGACGTCTTCGGAGGCTCCACGGCCGACGGCGCGGCAGTCATCCAGTACCCTGGCAAGGGCAGCACCAACCAGCAGTGGAAGCTGGTGAAAACGGCCGAGACCCAGGCGGCCGGGCCCGGCGGGGCGCAGACCACGGCCGGGGCCGGACCGTATGTGTGGAAGAACGTCCAGGTGGTGGGCGGCGGTTACGTCACCGGGCTGGTTTTCAACCCGCGTGCGAAGGGCCTGCTGTACGCGCGCACCGACATGGGCGGCGCCTACCGCTGGGATCTCGCGGCCGAGCAGTGGATCCCGCTGACCGACTGGGTCGGCGAGAAGGACTGGAACCTGCTGGGCATCGATTCACTGGCCACCGACCCCGTCGACCCCGCCCGGCTCTACCTCGCGGCGGGCACCTACACCAACAGCTGGGCGGGCAACGGCGCGATCCTGCGCTCCACCGACCGGGGCCGCACCTTCCAGCGCACCGATCTGCCCTTCAAGCTGGGCGCCAACGAGGACGGCCGCGGGGCGGGCGAGCGGCTGGTGGTCGACCCTGCGGACAACGGCACCCTGCTGCTGGGCACCCGCAAGAACGGCCTGTGGCGCAGCACGGACTACGGCGTGACATGGCGGCAGGTCTTCTCGTTCCCCGTCAAGGACGGGGCGAGCAGCGGCGGGGGCATCTCCTTCGTGACGTACGGCCCGGCCGGAAGCAGGACGGTCTATGTCGGGGTCGGCGACAAGTCCACCTCCCTGTACCGCTCCACCGACGGCGGCAGCACCTGGCATGCCGTCGCCGGGCAGCCCACCGGCCAGCTGCCGCAGCACGGGGTGCTCTCCGGTGACGGCTCGCTGTACCTGACGTACACCAACGCCCTCGGACCTAACGGTGTGACGGCGGGTTCGGTGTGGAAGTACACGCCGGCCGACGGAAGGTGGAAGAACGTCTCCCCGTCCAAGGGCAGCTACGGGTTCTCCGGGCTGGCCGTCGACCCGCAGAAGCCGTCCACGGTGATGGTCACCACCCTCGACCGCTGGTGGCCGGAGGACGAGATCTACCGGACCACCGACGGCGGCACCACGTGGAAGGCACTGGCCGACAAGTCGGTGCGGGACGCCTCCGCCGCTCCTTACGTCGGTACCGGCACCGGGCACTGGATGACCGCACTGGCCATCGACCCCTTCGACTCCGGGCACGTGCTGTACGGCACCGGCAACGGCATCTGGCGCAGCAAGGACGCCAACGCCTCCGACATCGGCGGCACCAGCCACTGGACCGTGGGAGCCCGAGGGCTGGAGGAGACCGCGCTGCTGGACGCGATCGCCCCACCCGGCGGCGCCACCGTCGTCACCGCCATGGGCGACCAAGGCGGTTTCCGCCACGACTCCCTGACCGAGGTGCCCGCCGGGCGGCTGCAGAACCCGGTGATGGGCAACAGCACGGACATCGATTTCGCCCAGTCCAGCCCCACGGTGATGGTCCGCGTCGGCCGTGGCGGCGCGCAGGACGGTGCCTATTCCACCGACGGCGGTCGCAGCTGGAAGGGCTTCGCGGCGGAGCCGGTGGCTGGCGCCGACAGCGGCCATGTCGCGCTCGCGGCGGACGGCTCCGCCATCGTCTGGACCCAAGCCGGTCAAATCCCGTACCGCTCGACCAACAAGGGGGCGAGCTGGTCGAAGGTCCGGGGCCTGGGCGCCGGAGCCGTGGTCGTCGCCGACCGATCCTCGGCCAAGACCTTCTACTCGCTGGCCGGCGGCACGCTCTACGCCAGCACCGACGGTGGCGCGACCTTCGCCGCCCGCGCCACCAACCTGCCCGCCGGCCGGCTCACGGCCGTCTCCGGCATCGCCGGGGACCTGTGGATCGCCGACGGTGCCAAGGGGCTGCTGCACTCCACCGACGGCGGCCGCACCTTCACCGCGCTCGGAACGGTGCAGTCCGCCTCCGCCCTCGGCTTCGGCAAGGCCGCGCTGGGCGGTGCCTACCAGTCCCTGTACCTGATCGGTACCGTCAGGAACGTCACCGGTGTCTTCCGCTCCACCGACAAGGGCGCCACCTGGCTCCGCGTCAACGACGATGCCCACCAGTGGGGCAGCATCGGCGGCGTCGGCGTCATCGCCGGCGACCCCGACACCTACGGCCGCGTCTATGTCGGCACCAACGGACGCGGCCTCCAGTACGGCGACCCGTCCTGACCTTGACGCCCGAGCGGGGCCGCAAGCACAAGAGCCTGCGGCCCCGCCACAGCTGAGGGACCTCGGGCAGCGTCGAAGTCGCGGGGACGAGAACCGGCGATCTCACCGAGGACCGGGTGGCAGCCTGGCGTGGCCAGGACCGTCGGCGTTGTGTTGCCGTTCTTTCAACCGCTGCCGACGCTGACCGTGGTCGAGAACGTCATGCTTCTGATGGAGCTGCGCCGGACCGCATGGTGAGCTATCTGCGGGGCCGAAGCCTCGACCTCACCGGCGACCTGCACCGATGACAAGGCTCCGGACGGAACCGGACGACGGGTCGACCTCCCGGTCTCCTAAGTGCTGGCCAAACCCGCCCGCACCCTGTGCCCTCCTCCAAGGGGGAACGACAAAGGCAGCGCGGAGTTGGGCATCCTGATCTGCCGCGATCCGGGCACCGACCCGACTCTACTGGTAACCCAGCGTGAGCAGCGTAGGGAGGCCACTGCGTCCGCAGTCGCCCACGGAGCCGAAGCGGCAGGCATCCCGGCCCGTGTACTTTGGCGTACCCGGCTGTGCACTGGAACCCGTACACCGACGGGGCCCACGCGACGACCCCGAAGACCCCCACGCCGTCCGCATCCAGGCCTACGCCAGGCAGGACCCATCCTGTTGTCGCGGCTCGGCCCGTACGTGCTCACCGACGTCAACGTGCTGCCCATCGCGCAACCCGTGCCCGCCGTCGACCAACCGGACGTCGACGAGCCCGACCACGTCTGGGAGACCGCACCCGACGCCGGACCTCATCACCGACGCCACTGCCCGCACCCATGTATGCGCCGCGATCGCCTACGCGTTCTGGCATGACCGTACTCCTCGACGGCGTACGCCTTCCTGGCCAGCGTTCCGTCGGACCATGCCGTCGCCAGGTGCTCAATTACCTGACCGGCGGCTTGCCGGGATCTGGTACTCACTGACTGTCAAGCCGAGCAGCCGCAGGTTCTCCTGTGACGGGCTGCCCGGGTCGGCGGTGTAGAGGAAGAGCGTCTGCTCCTCGTCGCCGGGCAGCGTCAAGGCTTCGTACCGCAGGGTGATCGGCCCGACGGCGGGATGGATCATGTGCTTGGTGCCGTGGGTGCGCTCGTGCACCTTGTGGCTGTTCCACCACGTACGGAACTCAGGGCTCTTGATCGTGAGTTCGCCGACAAGTTCGCTGAGCCTGGTGTCGTCCGGGTTGCGGCCGGCATAGAGGCGCAGCGTGCCGACGACGTCGGCGGCCACGGACGGCCAGTCGAGGAAAGCGGCGTGGGCGTCGGGATCGAGGAAGATCCACCGCGTGTAGTTGCGGTGGCGGGCCGGCAGCCGCGTCCAGTCGGTGAGCAGGGCCCGGGCGAGCAGGTTCGCGGCCAGCACGTCGGTGCGCCGGCCCAGGATCACCGCCGGGTGTTCGGTCATCGAGGCGATCATCTGCTGCATGGCCGGGCGCACGCGCTGCGGCGGTGTCTGCCTGGCGCGTTGCCGGGCCGGTCGCGCGAGGTCGGCCAGGTGTGCGCGGGCGGCCGGCTCCAGCCGGAACACCCGTGCCAGGGCGTCAACGACCGTGTCCGACGGGGTGCTGTGGCGGCCCTGCTCCAGACGGGTGTAGTAGTCGACGCTCACTCCGGCGAGATGCGCCACCTCTTCCCGACGCAACCCGCGTACCCGCCGCCCGGCCGCCGCGTCCGGTGCGACGATCCCGGCCGTCTCGGGGGTCGTGTTCGCCCGGCACGTCCGCAGAAAGTCGCTCAGGTCCGTGTTCGCCGCCATGCCAGGAATTATGGCGCGGCCCGTTTTCCTGCGAGAAGAGCGTGAGGGGGCATGGCGTTCCCAGGTAGCGCTGGGCCAGATGGGACCTGTCGGCGCCGGCGTTGCAGCTCCCAGGATGGAACCCGTCGAGATCCGAACACCACGAGGAGAAGCCCCATGTCGTACCCCAGCACCTGGTTTGTCACCGGCACGTCGCGTGGCCTGGGACTGGAGCTGGTCACCCAACTGCTGCACCGCGGCGCCACCGTGGCCGCCACCACCCGCACTGCACGGCGCCTCGACGAGGCACTCGGCGAAGCCGATCGGTCCCGGCTGCTGATCCTCGAGCTCGACCTCACCGACGAGGCGGCCGTCGCGGCGGCCGTTGAGAAGTCCACCCAGCGCTTCGGTCAGATCGACGTGGTGGTCAACAACGCCGGGTACGGATTTCTCGGCGCGGTCGAGGAGGTCTCTGACAACGAGGCCCGGCAGATGTTCGACGTACAGATCTTCGGAGTCTGGAACGTGCTACGGGCGGTGCTGCCGGCCATGCGGGCCCGGCGCGGCGGGCGCATCATCAACATCTCATCGATCCTCGGCCTGACCGCGTTCCCGGGCTGGGGTCTCTACTGCGCCGGAAAGTATGCCTTGGAAGGCCTCACCGAGGCACTGGCCGCCGAGGTCTCCGGCATCGGCATCGACGTGAATCTCATCGAGCCCGGCTACACGCGCACCGACTTCCTGCGCACCACCTCTCTCGGCCTGCCGTCGGCCACGATCGCCGGTTACGAGGAGATCCGGAAGATGACCGAGGCGCATCTGGCGATGCCCGGCACCCAGCTCGGCGACCCGGTCAAGGCCGCCGCCGCGATCATCGAAGTGGCCGCCAACGGCAAGGCCCCGTTGCACCAGCTGCTCGGCTCCGACTCGTACGGGCTGGCGAAGGCCCGCATCGACGCGCTGACCGCCGATGTCGAGAACGGCCGTGAGGTGGCCTTCTCCACCGACATCACGCCGGACGCGTAACCCGGCGTCGTCGTCGTGGTGCCGCGGAGCTTCGCGGGCGCCTGGTGTCGAGCCGACGTGTAGTCGGATCTGCCGCGACGGCCATCCGCGCATCACGCCTCGCACCGACCGAGGCACTCGCAACGACCTGAAGCCGACCGCCGGTCTACCGGGGCACCTCCGCCCTCGGTAGACCGGCGCACCGACGTCAACGCCGATCATCCATTGCGCACGAACCGGCTCAGGGACGGGCGCGGCCGGCCGGCGTGGGGTCGGACCCGGCCGCCGCTGGAGCGCGCCGTTCGCCAGGCTTCACACCCCAATGTTGGGCCTGCGGTCCGGCGTAGGCCCGCTGCACGAGGCGACGGCACTCGCATGAAGGTGACCTGGGCATACGGCCGAGGCGACCACCGCGAGGTCGACCTCACCCGGTTCCGCCGCCCTGGAAGCACTCCTCCACGAGATCCACCAGGCCGGCGAGCCGTCGCGGTCACCATTCTCCGGCCTGCAGATCGGAATCATCCCGGAATCGCGCCCCGTACAACGGGATGAATCGTCCGACGTACCCGCAGTGTGGTCGCTACTCGGCGGAGGTGGCTTGCCTGCGGCGCAGCGTACGGATCCATCCTTGGGCAGTGTGCCGGGGCACGTTGTAGTGATCGGCGAGCGCCGCCGGGCTCCCGGCCTGCTGGTACACCGACTCCAGGTCATCCGGTGACCGCCGGTACACCCGCCCTGTTCCCGGGGACGCCTCGCCCTTCGCGGTCTGTTTGGTGGCTTTCCGCCCCGCGTTGGTGGCCTTGGCTCCTGTGGCTTTCCGCCCACGCGACCGGGTCGTGCCGGCGGCCTGTGCTTTCGCCCGTGACGTCTGCTTGGGAACAGCGACCTCGGTCGGCTCGCTCGGCACCGGAGTGGTCGTAGCCGGTTGATCAGCGGTGGACGTGGTTGCGGCGACAGGCCGGCCCGCGTCGATGTCGGCGGCGGGCTCCTCGTCAACGGATACGTCAGCGGGCGCCTCGCTGGCCGGAGCAGCAGGCGAGACGGTGAGCGCCTGCTTGCCGCCGACGGCAGCCGTGACCGCCTTCAGTAGCAGATCCAGATCGACCGCGGGAATCTGGCCCGCGGCCAACCCGTCCCCCTCACCGGCGCGCACCAGCAGTTCGGTGATACGCGCGGTCGCGCCGTTGAATTCGACTCTCACGGTTGTGGTCGCCTGACTGGGATCGTCCGCGGCGATGCTGATGGTGTATGAACTCACGACATGCCTCCATGTAGGGCAACGGCCTCGTCACCGCTCGCGCGAACCATCCCGCGAGGACCACAAGAACTCGGCCCTGCCCGATCCGCTATTCGGTGTTTGAAGGGTAAAAGCTACCGCATGCCCGGCGAGCTGCGACCGATGCAGCGGCGAAGCAATCGGGCTGGGTCCGCGATGCATCTACCGACGGCCATCCCCGCGGCCCTCGAAACCTCCGCGCCGCGTCGGGCGCAGCACAGCCGCGGCTTTCGCCTTCGCCGACGGCTCCGGCCGCTTTCTTTCGACTGGTCCTGTCGTTCAGCGCTAACTTGATCTTTAACCCTTGCGTCGTGGCCTCGGGCTATTCGAGGTCTTCGTTTTCTTGGTGTTGCTGTTCGGCTTGTTGCTGGTAGCGGCTGTGACGATGTGGACGTCGTGGCGGGCGGCTCGG
>NZ_SMKJ01000219.1:0-12613 GCF_004348615.1 Micromonospora sp. KC207 | reverse complement strand
GTCGCAGTGCAGCCGCCGGTCGCCGGCGGGGTCGTCGGCGGGGTCGTGGTGGGGGGAGTGGTGGTCGGCGGCGTGGTGGTCGGCGGCGTGGTGGGGCTGCCCCCGCCGAAGTCGACGTCGCTGCACAGGTAGTACGACTGGTCCAGGTGGCTGGCCTGCCAGATCGTGTAGACGATGTGCCGGCCGGTGCGCCCCGGCGCGTTGGCCGGCACCTGGATCGACACGCCCGAGGCCTCCTTCTTCCACTGGGAGGCAGGCGTGTTGCCGATCTGGCCGACCAGCTCCAGGTCGCTCCAGCCCAGGGGCTTGGTCAGGGCGTCGAAGCCCTGCTTCGTCACGTACACCCGGATGTAGTCGGCGCCGTGACTGGCCTGGTCGTTGAGCTGGATGCGGAAGCTGTTGGCGATCGAGGTGGTCTTCCACGCGCCGATGGTGTCCAGCGAGTTGTACTGGCCGCTCTGGGTGCGCCCGGCGCTGCACAGCTGGCCGTCGGGGATCGCGGCCTGGTGGTTGCCGGCGACGCCCTCCCGGAAGAGCCCCATCCAGTTCCACATGGCCTGCGGGTCGGCCTGGAATGCCTGCCAGCACATCGGGTCCTGGGTGGCCATGGCAGGGTTCATGTGGTCGGCGCCCCAACGCTGCCAGCAGCCGTAGTTGCGGGAGGCGGGGTCGACGACGGACCCGTGGGCGGACGCGGGGTTCGCCAGGGCGGTGGCTAGCAGCATGGCGACGGTCGCGCCGACGGCGAGCAGCCAGGCTGCCATGCGCGGCGTGGAGCGCCTGCGCGGGAGGGGGGACAATGGAGCCTCCGGGTGAGAGGTGTGATCGTGACGACGCCCGGATCGCGGGAGTTGCCCCTCCCGTGCCGGCTCGCGTGACTCCCATGGCGGCTCTGCTGCGAGATTCCCACACTCATAGTGGTGTGTCAATTGACGGCGTTCTCCCGGGCTTCGCGGCGCGGGGACGCCGGGCATCGGGCGTGCGGGTTACCGTCTCATCGGGGTGTGCGGGATGCCGTCCTCGACGTACTCCGGCCCGCTGACGGCGAAGCCGTGCCGGGCGTAGAAGCCGACCAGCTGGGACTGGGCCTCCAGCACGCACGGCCGGTCGCCCACCGTGGCCAGCGCCTCGGCCATCAGCCGCCCGGCGTAGCCGCCCCGCCGGGCCTGCGGCGCCACCACGACCCGGCCGATCCGCGCCAGGCCGCCGGGGTCGGCCAGTATCCGCAGGTACGCCACGACGGCGCCGTCGCGGGTCAGCCACAGGTGCCGGGTGCCCGGCTCGACGTCCCGGCCGTCGAGTTCCGGATACGGGCACCGCTGCTCCACCACGAACACGTCGATGCGCAGTCGCAGCAGGTCGTGGAAGGTGCGGGCGTCCAACTCGGCGAAGGAGGCGATCCGGGTCTCGATGGTCTGCGGCGACACCCGGCGATGGTAGACCGCCCCGCCGCCAGCGCAAGGAAGGGCCCCTTGTCAACGCCTTCTGTATAGCAGGGGCCCCTTTGTCAACACCCGCCTGTTAACAAAGGGCCCCTGCTTGCACCTCAGCGGGGGCGGGAGCCCACGGCGTCGCGGATCTGCGCGCCCCGGTCGCCCTCCTCCTGCCGGGCGCAGTGCGCGCAGCAGAAGAAGCGCCCCGACACCTCGACCCCGTGGCCGACGATCTTGACCTGACAGTGTTCGCAGATTGGGGCCAGTCGGTGCGCCGCGCACTCGAAGCAGTCGAAGGTGTGCACGTCGCCGCTGACCGTGCGCACCTCGAACGCCATCCAGTAGTCGTTGCCGCAGACCTCGCACGTCGCCATGGCCGGACCCCCCGTAGCAATAAGGACAGATGTCCCCCCAGCGTGCGACAGCGGCCCGAAGCGGGCGGCCAAAACGGCCGAACCCGGCCGCCCCGGCGGCGTGTCGCAACCGGCGTGTCGGCCGTTGTGCCTGGTGACGGCCTCGACCCCGGAGGATGATGTGATCAAGCGCAGCAGGCTCTTCGGCAACCAGATCCGGGTCACCTTCAGCCTTCCCCGCGACGCGCCGGCCGGCCCGGTGAGCGTGGTCGGCTCCTTCAACGACTGGGAACCGGGCCGCCACGAGCTGGTCGCCCGGCGCGACGGCACCCGTACGGTGACCGTCCGGCTCCGGCCCGGGGCGTACCGGTTCCGCTACCTCGCCACCGGCGGGATCTGGCTCGACGACGACTCCGCCGACCGGGTCGATGAACAGGGCAGCCTGCTGCTCGTCTGAGCCGTGCCCGCCGTCAGCCCTGCGCCGGTTCCAGCCTGATGGAGACCGAGTTGACGCAGTGCCGGGTGTCCTTCGGGGTGAACCCCTCGCCCCGGAAGACGTGCCCGAGGTGACTGTCGCAGCGCGCGCAGCGGATCTCCGTACGCCGCATGCCGTGGCTGTTGTCCTCGATCTCCCTCACCGCGCCCGGGATCGCGTCGTCGAAGCTCGGCCAGCCGCAGTGCGAGTCGAACTTGGTGTCGCTGGGGTAGAGCTGCGCGCCGCAGGCACGGCAGTGGTAGACGCCCGGGGTCTTCGTGTTCACGTACTCGCCGGTCCACGGGCGCTCGGTGCCCGCCTCACGCAGCACCCGGAACTCCTCCGGGCTGAGCCGGACCCGCCACTCGTCCTCGGTGCGGGGCAGTTCGTTCTCGTCAAGACTCACCCCGCAACGGTACGACGGGTGTCGGTGCCGTGGCATATGGTCGCGTGATGGCAGGCACCGCGAAGGCCACGGCCGCCGAGTTCGAGGTGGCCGGGCACACCGTACGGCTGACCAGCCCGGACCGGGTGATCTTCCCGGAGCGGGGCTTCACCAAGGCGGACGTCTTCGGCTACTACCTGGCCGTCGGCGACGGCATCATGCGCGCCCTGCGGGACCGCCCGACCACGCTGCAACGCTTCCCCGACGGCATCGGCGGGGAGGCGTTCTTCCAGAAACGGGTGCCGACCCGGGGCGTGCCGCCGTGGCTGACCACCGCCCGGATCAGCTTCCCCAGCGGCCGGACGGCCGACGAGCTGTGCCCGGCCGACCTCGCCCACGTGGCCTGGGCCGCCCAGATGGGCACCGTCGTGTTCCACCCCTGGCCGGTCCGCGCCGGCCACGTCGACCACCCCGACGAGCTGCGCGTCGACCTCGACCCGCAGCCCGGCACCGACTTCGCCGACGCGGTCGCCGCCGCTGTCGAGGTGCGGGCCCTGCTCGCTGAGCTGGGCGCGACCGGCTGGCCGAAGACGTCCGGCGGCCGGGGCGTGCACGTCTACCTGCGGATCGCGCCCCGATGGGCGTTCACCGAGGTGCGCCGGGCCACCATCGCGCTGGCCCGGGAGCTGGAGCGCCGCCGCCCCGACCTGGTCACCACGGCCTGGTGGAAGGAGCAGCGGGGCGAGCGGGTCTTCGTCGACTACAACCAGATGGCCCGGGACCGCACCATCGCGTGCGCGTACTCGCTGCGGGCCAACGCCCGGGCCACCGTGTCCGCCCCGGTCACCTGGGACGAGCTGCCCGACGTCGACCCCGACGACCTGCACCTGGGCAGCGTCCCGGCCCGGCTGGCGCAGCGGGGCGACCCGCACGCCGGCATCGACGACGCGCCGTGGGACATCACCCCGCTGCTGGAGTGGGCCGACCGGGACGCCGCCGCCGGGCGGGGAGACCTGCCGTACCCGCCGGACCACCCGAAGATGCCCGGCGAGCCGAAGCGGGTGCAACCAAGCCGAGCGAAGCGGTCTGCCAGCTGAAACACCGAACCGTTGAGCGTGGACGGGGGTAGCATGACGCGCTGTCCCCGGCGACCGCCCCGCAGCGGTTCGAGATGCAGTACCGGGTGTTGTACGTCGACCTGGCGATCTGGGGTTTCTACGCGGTGACGTGCACGGACCTGGCTGGGGTGCGTGAGGTACCCAGCATCGACGGGCACCTGCCCGAGCGGCCGCGTGGACGTGCGCCGCCGCCAGCTGCCCGCACCGCTGGCCCTGCCCGCACGCCCGCGAACGATTCACCGTGGCTGCCGGAGGGGACCGGATTCCCACCGACGAGCCGGGCTGGTGGTGCGACTGCCCGAACCCCGAGTGCCGCCGGCAGGCCGGCGACTGGACGAAGCCAATCCGACCGCCCAGCTCCACCAGGCGGATCGCCGCCACGACCACCAGCCCGTCGACGGACAGCGGCAGCAGGTACTGGGCACCGGACGTCGCCCCGTACCGGGCCGCGACGGCCACCATGTGCCAGTACGACACCCACGCGGCGATACCGGCGATCAGGCGGTAGCCGCCCACCGGGCGGTCGACCACCACCTCGGCAGGGTCTATCGAAAACTGGGCGTCCGTTCCCGCACCGGGCTGGCGCGCCGGTTGACGGCCGGGTTCTACCAGTAGACCGGATCCATGTACCAGGATTCATTTGCGCCGCCGAAGCAGTCCCACATGCCTACGTAGGCGCCGTTGTGGGGCCAGCTGTCCTGGATCTCCAGGCACAGGCGGTTGAGCCGGTTCCTGAGCTCGTACCCGCCAGCGGGCAGCTGGTTGCCCCAGTACCAGAGCTGGTTGCTGCCGCCCCAGCAGTCCCAAATCCCGACGTACCCTCCCCTGTGCGGGTAGATGTCGAGAATCTCCAGGCACTTCCCGGTCGAGACGCTGATGATCCGGTCACCAACCCAGTACCACTGCTGGTTGTATCCACCCCAGCAGTCCCACATCTGCGCCCTCGAGCCGTTGCCGGCGCCACCGACGACTTCGAGGCATTTACCGTTCATGTCGCTGCGGAGGTAGAAGGGCTCGTAGTCGTTCGCGGCCGCTGGGGCGGGCGCCACGGCCAGCGGCAGCACGAAGGCCACCGCCATCACGAGCGCGATGTGCCGGAGCCGTTCGAGTCGGGGCATGGGTTCCTCCCTCGCATCAGGAAAGCAGCCTCACCCTAAGCTCGTTTATTTAACTGTGCGTTACTTGCGGCGGCTGGCCGACGCGGGCACACGACAGCCACCACACATGACCGACCGCCCGCGCTGACCGCAGGCTCAGCTGATGGGGCCCATCATCGCCTCCACAGCCTCCTTCGCCGCGCGCAGGTCCACGCCGGTCGCCTCCCGGTACGCCTTGATCGCCTGGATCTTCTGGCCCCGGGCCAGGTAGTCGCGGACCCCGGGCGGATCCGGCCGCACGTCGACCACCCCGAGATGGTTCATCACGAGCTGGAGGCGGCGCTCGATCTCGGCCAGCCGGGCCGCCGTGGCCCGGTCCTGTCTGGGGCTTGTTAGCCGGGCGGCCAGCAGCAGCACGACGCCGGCCATCAGTACGGTGAGGGCGATATCCACGACCGCCATCCAAGCAGACAGACGCCAGGTCAGGCCGTCACGGACGGGGCGGCCCCGTCCAGCTCACCGCAGGCATGGCGGGTCGGACCCGCCGTAGGCATAACGGTCGGATAACGGACGCGAACCTTTCCGTACCCGCAAGGGGTCTTTGTGACCGTCGGCTCCGCTGGGGCCCGGGGAGGTGGGGCGATGGTGATGGTGTGGAGGCGGGCGCGGGCCGCCCGTGGGCTGCTGCTCGCCGCGCTGGTGGCGGCCCTGGTGGCGGTCGCCCTCGTCACCGGGCTGGCCGACTACAGTCGGCGGTCCGTCGACGCGGGGCAGCGCGCGGTGCTCGCCGCGTCCCCCGCCCAGGAGCGCAGCCTGCTGATCAGCGGCTCGGGCGGTCCCGACCGGGCTGCCTTCGCCGCCCGGGATCGGGCGGTGCGCGCCCGCTTCGCCGACGGGCTCGGCGGGGCCACGGTGGCGGTGCGCGGGGCCCGCTACGGTACCGGGCGGGAGCTGACCGGCAATCTCGGTACCGCCCGGGTCGGCGACGACCCGGTCTTCGCCGCGCTGGCTACCCTGGAGGACCTCGCCGGGCACGCCGAGCTGGTGGCCGGGCGGCAGCCCAGCGGCGGGGCCGTGCCGACGCAGGTGCTCCTGCCGGAGCGGGTCGCCGGGGTGCTCGGCCTGACCGTCGGCGAGCGGGTGCCGCTGCGCGACCGGGCCACCGAGCGGACCGGCGAGGTGGAGGTGGTCGGCCTCTTCCGGCCCCGGGACCCCACCGGGTCGTACTGGCGGCTCGCGCCGGGTGCCGTCGCCGCCGGCTCCGAGACGTCGTACGGGCCGTTCCTGCTCGACCCGGCCGACTTCGACCGGACGTTCCCCGGCACGACCTCGGCGTCCTGGCTGGTCGAGCCCGACCTGGCGGCGGTCGGGCCGGGCCGGCTGGACGCCGTGCGGCGCGCGGTCGCCACCGAGGTCGCCGACCTGCCCGAGGCGACCGGCCTCGGCTCCTCCGCCCAGACCGTCACCACGATGGACCGGCTGATCGACCGGCTCGTCCGGGCCGATCTGGTGGGCCGGTCCTCGCTGCTCACGCCGCTGCTGCTCATCCTCGTTCTCGGCGGGTACGCACTGGTCCTGGTGGCCGCCCTGCTCAACGAGGACCGCCGGGGGCAGACGGCGCTGCTGCGCGCCCGGGGCGCGGCCCGGCGGCAGGTCGCCGGGCTGGCCGCGCGGGAAGCCGCCCTGGTGGTCCTGCCGGCTGCGCTGCTCGGGCCGCCGATCGCCGCCGAGGCCCTGCGCCGGATCGGCCGCGACCAGGGCTGGTCGGAGTTGTCGGCCGGCGGCGGCAACACACTCACCTGGGCGGTTGCCTCCGCCACGGCGGCCGGCTGCCTGGTGGCCATGGTGCTGCCGGCGATGCGCCGGGCCGGCACGTACGTCGCCGACCTGGCGGCCCGGTCCCGGCCGAGTCGGGGCGCGGCGGCCCAGCGGATCGGCGCCGATCTGGCCCTGGTCGGCCTGGCCCTGCTGGCCTGGACCCAGCTACGGCAGTACTCCTCCCCGCTGACCGGCCCCAACGGCCGACTCGGCGTCGACCCGCTGCTGGTGGCGGCGCCCACGCTGGGCGTGCTCGCCGGCGCCGTCGTCGCGCTGCGCCTGCTGCCGCCGGCGGCCCGGGTCGCCGGGCGGTTCGTCGACCGCCGGCCGTGGCTGGCCGCGATGCTCGGCATGTGGCAGGCGGGCCGCCGCCCGCACGCCGGCCCGGTCCTGCTGCTCGCGCTCGCCGTGGGCGGCAGCACCCTGGCCTGGTCGCTGGTGACGACTGGGGAGCGGTCGCACGTCGACCAGGCGGACTTCACCGTCGGCGCCGACCTGCGGCTGGTCGAGCAATCCGGGGCCGCACCGGCCGACCGGGCCGGCCGGCTCGCCGCCACGCCCGGCGTGGACCGGGCGGTGCCGGCCTGGCGCGACGACATCCGGGTGGGACGCGAGGACCTGCCGGTGAGCGTGCTGAGCCTGGACGCGGCGGCGGCGCCCGGTGTCGTCCGGTTCGACGAGCGGCTCGCCGGCGAGCCGGCGCGCGCCCTGTTCGACCGGCAGGTACGCGGCCGGGTCGCGCCCCTCGGCGTCGAACTGCCCGCCGCCGCGCGCCGGCTCGCCGGCACGGTCGGCACCCCGGTGACCGGGGCCGCGTACCCGCACCCGGTCCGGGTGTCCGTCCTGCTCACCACGGCAGACGGCGGAGCCTGGAAGCTGCCCCTGGCCAGCGCGGGCAGCGCCGGCCGGCCGGTGGCGGTGGCCGTGGACCTGCCGGACAACGGAGGCCGGGCCTACCGGCTGGCCGGCTTCGAGGTCGACGCCGGGCCGGCGCTCGGCTCGGGCTACCGGCTGGAGGTGACCGGGCTGCGCACGGTGGACGCGAACGGGGTGGCCAGCCCGGTGCCGCTCACCGGCGGCTGGACGACCCGGCTGGACGACCCGGAGAACGCGGAGCCGGCCGGGTTCGCCGACGGCGTACTGCGCGCCGGCCGCAAGGTCGAACTCGTCGAGGGCGGACGGTTCGCCACGCAGCCGCCCAGCCGCTTCGCCGTGGTGCCGGCCGGGACCGGACCGCCGGTCCCGGCGCTGATCACGCCACAGGTGGCCCGGGCGCTGAGCATCGGTCGGGGCGACACGATGGACGTCGGCCTCTCCGGAGTGACGCTCACCGTCCAGGTGGTCGGTGAGGTCGACGCGGTGCCGGCCAGCGGCGGGGCGGCCGGCGGCATGCTGCTGGACCTGCCGGCGGCCGTCGACTGGCTGTTGCGGGCCACGGGGACCGTCCGACCGGTCTCGGAGTGGTGGATCCGCACCGGGCCCGCCGGGCCCGCCGAGGCGACGCGGGCGGTCGCCGACCTGCCCGGGGTGACCGTGCTGGACCGGCGGGCGGCGGCGGAGGAGGCCAGCCGCGACCCGTACTGGCTCGGCACGCGCACCGGCCTGCTCGCGGCGGCGGCGGGCTCGGTGCTGCTGGCCCTGGTGGGGTTGGGCGTGGACGTCTGGGCCACCGCGCGCCGGCGGATCGGCGAGCTCGCGGTCCTGCACACCCTGGGTGCCACGCCGCGGCTGCTCGCCCGCGCCCTGCTCGCCGAGCAGACCTTCCTGGCCGGCATCGGCGTCGGGGTCGGGCTGCTGGTCGGTGCCGGGGTGGGCGCCACCATGGCGCCGTTGGTGGTGCTCACCCGGTCGGCGGACCGACCGGTGCCGGAGGCGGCCTTCGCGCTGCCCTGGCTGCCGGTCGCCGCCACCGCCCTCGGCCTGCTGCTGGCGGCGCTCGCGTTCAGCACGGCGATCGCCTCCGGCCTCCGCCACCGCGTCGCGGCGGCCCAACTGCGCATCGGCGGCGACCGGTGAGCGAGGGCGGAGCGGTGGACCGGCCGGAACCGGTGAGCGGCGGCGGGTTCGAAGGAGGGGCGGGGCCGGTGAGCGGCGGCGGGTTCGAAGGAGGGTCGGAGCCGGTGAGCGACAGCGGGTTCGGGGCGCGGCGGCCACCGGTGGGTGGAGGCGGTCTGGCGCTGTTCGGGGCTGCCCGCCGGGTGCGGGCCTTCGGCGGTCAGTTCCTCCTGTTGGGGGTGTTGGCCCTGGTGGCCGCGCTGCTGGTGACCGGGCTTCCGCGTACCGCCGACCGGCTCGCCGAGCAGGGACTGCGGGAGCACGTCACCAGCCGTCCGGCCGCCGAGCGGGACCTGACCCTCGCCACCGCCGAGACGCCGGCCGTCGGGGGCGGCGGAGCCGGTCAGCCGGTCACCGCGATGCGGGGCCAGGAACTCGACACGCTCCAGGCGGGCCTGCCCGAGGCGGTTCGGGAAGCGGTGGAGAGCCGGTGGTACCTCGCGGAGACCGCCTTCAGCCGGCTGACCGGGCCCGACCTCGCGGGGAAGAACTACTTCGTCGTCGCCCGGCTCCGCGCGGCACCGGGCGTCGCGGGGGCGGCCACCCTGTCCGAAGGACGCTGGCCGGCGGAGGCGGTGGGCGCGGGGCAGCCCGTCGAGGTCGCGCTGGCCGCCGAGACGGCCCGCAAACTGAACCTGCGCGCAGGCAGCCGCCTGCGCTCCAGCGGTGCCGGCGGCACTAAACCGCTCCCGCTGCTCGTGGTGGGCGTCTTCGAGCCGGTGCGAGCCACGGACGGGATCTGGAACACCCTGCCGTCGGCGCTGCGGGTGACCGAGCCGGCCGGCGACGCCGAGCCGTACGAGATGGTGGCGCTGACCAGCGACGCGGGCCTGGACGCGGCGATCGCGACCGGGACGCCGGCCCGGTTCTCCTGGCGCTACCGCCTCGGCAACATGGACGTCGCCGACCTGCGCGCCGTCATCGACGGCGTACGGCTGCTGGAGCGCACGCCGCCCGCCGGGCTGAGCGTCACCCAGGCGGTCGACATCCCGCTGCGGCAGTTCCTCGACGCGGTCTCCGCCGCCCGGACGCTGCTCGCGGTGATCGCCGCCGGCATGTTCGCCACCGTGGCGGGGCTGATCGTGCTGGCGGCCCGGCTGGCGGCCCGCCGCCGGGAGGCCGAGTTCGCCCTGCTGGTGGCCCGGGGTGGCACGCCGACCAGCGGCGCGCGTCGCAGCCTCGCCGAGTCGGCGCTGGTCGTCGTGCCGGCCGCGGCGCTCGGCTGGCTGCTCGGCCGGCTGCTGCCCGGCTCCGGTGGAGGGACCGACTGGCTCGTCCTCCTCGCGGCGGCCCTGGCCACCCTGGCCCTGCCGCTGGCCACGCTGGGCGGGTCGGCCCTGCCGGGCGGTCGGCGGGACCTGTCCGGCCGGCGTGCCGGTGGCCGCCGGCTGACCCTGGAACTCCTCGTCGTCGCCCTCGCCGTCCTGGCCACGGTCCTGATCCGCCGCCGGGGCCTCACCCCGGGCGCGGCCGATCCGCTGCTGGCCTCGGTTCCGGTGCTGCTGGCCGTCGCCGCCGCGGTGCTGGCTTTGCGGCTCTACCCCTGGCCGCTGCGGCTGCTCGGCCGCGTCGCGGCCCGTACGCGCGGCAGCGTGGCGTTCCTCGGGGTGGCCGGGGCGAGCCGGTCGGCGGTTACCGGACCGGTGGTCGTCGTCGTGGTCGCGGTGGCCACGGCGGCGTTCTGCGCGGTCGTGGCGGGCGGCATCCAGACCGGCCGGGATCGGACGGCCACCGCGGCCGTGCCGGCGTCCGCGCTGGTCGACGGGGAGCGGCTCGCCCCGGACACCGGCGCCGCCCTGCAACGGCTGCCCGGCGTGCGGCGCAGCACCCCGGTGCTGCGGGAGAGCGCGTTGCGGATCACCGACGAGCGGGGTGCCGACGCGGGACTCGCCGCCGTCTCGGTGCTGCTGGTCGACGGGCCGGGCCTGGCCGACACGGCGCGCGACGCCGGGCTGGACGTGTCGGTGCCGCCGGTGCTGCGGGCGGGCCGGTCGCCGGGGCCGGTCCCCGCGCTCGTCTCCCCGGGGCTCGCCGCCGAACTGGCCCGTGCGGGCCTCGACGGGACGGCCCTGGTGTCCGTGCAGGGGCGCGCCCACCCGTTCCGGGTGGCCGACACGGCCGACGACTTCCCGCTGGTCCCGGCCGACGTCGATCGGTTCGTGGTGCTGCCCTGGCAGGCCCTGCCCGAGGCGGGGCCGACCGGCCCGGTGCCGACGGCCTTCCTGGTCTCCGGCGACGGGTTCGACGTCGAGGCGCTGCGGCAGGCGGGCGACGAGGGCCAGCGCCGCTACCAGACCGGCGGCAGCTTCGTCGCGGCAGAGCGACCGCGCGGCGCGGAGGTGACCACCTGGCAGGGCGCCCGCGAACAGCTCGGGGGCGGCGGCGCGAACGGCCTGCTGGTCTTCGGGTTCGCCGCCGGTGCTGCCGGGGGCGCCGCGTTCGGCCTGCTCGCGATCGCCTTCGCGGTGCTCGCCGGGGCGCGGGCCCGGGGGCAGGTGCTCTCCCGGCTGCGCACCCTCGGCCTGTCCCGTCGGCAGTGGCGGGGGCTGCTGCTGGTGGAGCTGACGCCGCTGGTCGCCGCAGCGCTGCTCACCGGCGCGCTGACGGGGGCGCTGCTGCCCCTGCTACTCACCCCGGTGCTCGGGCTGGCCGCGTTCACCGGCGGCGAGCCGGTCCGGGTCGCGTTCTCCCCCGGCCTGGTCGGGGCTGTGCTGGCGGCCGGCGCGCTGGCCCTGGCCCTCGCGGTCACCGTGGAGACGGTGAACAACCGCCGGATGCGCCTCGGTGAGGTGCTTCGGCTCGGGGAGGGGAGCTGACGTGTTCGGGGGAGGAATCCTGACGTGTTCGCAGAGGAGAATTGGGATGCTCGGAGAGGAAAGCTGAGATGACAGCCACCGTGGCGGCGTCCGCCGCGCCGGACCTGGCCACCCTTCAGCGGCGGGCCGCGCAGCGGGCGGCCGAACGGGCCGGCGGGCACGACCGGCTGCGCGGGCACATCGTCTGCGACGGCCTGGTGCGGATCTTCAAGACCGACGGGGTCGAGGTGGTCGCGTTGCAGGGCCTCGACCTGGTCATCGACCGGGGTGAACTGGTCGCGATCGTGGGCGCGTCCGGCTCGGGCAAGTCCACCCTGCTGAACATCCTCTCCGGGCTGGACACCCCGACCGCCGGCATCGCCCGGGTCGCCGAGTACGACCTGCTCGCGATGTCCGCCCGACGCCGGTTGAGCTACCGCCGGGAGATGGCCGGGTTCGTCTGGCAGCAGACCGGCCGCAACCTGCTGCCGTACCTGACCGCGCTGGAGAACGTGGAGCTACCGATGCGGCTGGCCGGGCGGCGCTCCCGCCGGGCCCGCCGCGAGCGGGCCCGGGAACTGCTCGACCTGGTTGGCGTCAGTCACTGCGCCGAGCGGCGGCCGGGGCAGCTCAGCGGCGGGGAGCAGCAGCGCTGCGCGGTCGCGGTGGCCGTGGCCAACGACCCGGAGGTGCTCTTCGCCGACGAGCCGACCGGCGAGCTGGACGAGGCCACCAGCGCGGAGGTCTTCGCCGCGCTGCGGCAGATCAATGCGGAACTGGGGGTGACGGTCGTGGTGGTCACCCACGATCACGCCGTGGCCAACCAGGTCCGCCGGACCGTCGCCATCCGCGACGGCCGGACCTCCTCGGAGGTACGCCGCACCGCGCGGATCGGCGCGGACGGCAGCACGGAACTGGTCAGCGACGAGTACGCCGTGCTGGACCGCGCCGGCCGGATGCAGCTGCCGGCGTCCTTCGTCGACGCCCTGGCCCTGCGCGACCGGGTCCGGCTCACCCTGGAACCGGACCACGTCGAGGTTCGGCCCGGCGACCGGACCGATGCCGAACGGAGTGACGCGTGAAC
>NZ_SMKJ01000218.1:0-12674 GCF_004348615.1 Micromonospora sp. KC207 | reverse complement strand
GCCTCACGGCGCACACACGACCTACGCCATGGGGCCGCATCCCTCGCCCACGAAGCCGGCGCCGACCTCAAGACCCTGCAGGACATGCTCGGCCACTCCAGCATCCTGGTCACCGCCGACACCTACACCAGCGTCCTACCCCTGACCCAACGACGCAGCGCCGACGCCACCGCCCACCTCGTCCTCGCCGCCGCCCACCGCACCCGCGCCACAATCCGGGAGGCGAGCCTCCGCAACCGGCCCAAACTCCCACCAGCGACAGGCGCCGCCACCCGACAGGCAGCAACGAAGCGGAAGAAACCTCAAGTCAGGAAGCCACGACCTCCCGAACGATCACGGAGAGTGATGACATCCGAGTGGCACCCACGCGACACCCACCGTCCACACTAGCCATTCACGACGACGGGCCTGACCGCGTTTCCGCAGTTCAGGCCCGTCATAATCTTGTGCGCCCGAAGGGACTCGAACCCCTAACCTTCTGATCCGTAGAGAAGTGTCAATGTTTAAGGCGATCAGTCCAGCCCGGCCCGGCCGCGTCCAGCCCAATCCGAACACATTATTGCAGGTGCGGGGTTAGCACGTTGCACATCAATCAAAGAACCACTTGTGAATAGAGTCCAAAATCCGGCGTAGTCCAGCCTACCCACCCCCAGTTCCCCGACGTCCGAGCACCCACGGAGCACCCATGCGTGCGCCCGACCGGGCCGGATCAGGGTCGGGTGCGAGGGCCGCGCTTCGCCGAGCCAGGGAGTCGCTGGTGACGGACCGCAGCAGTCACTGGCAGCGGGCCGCTTCACATCCTCGCCGTGGTCAGGCTTTGACTGGCGTCTTGTCGCAGGCGGCGCGGGATGCGGCGATCAGTGACGCGCCGAGGTTCGCCGCCTTCTGAGGGGTGAGCCGGATCGTCGTGCGGTCCCAGAAGCCCGACAGCAGCGATGCGGCCAGGTTCCGGACCGTGTTGTGGTTCATCCCGTCGAGCTTGGTCATGTCGGTGGGGCGCTGTTCCGGGTTGTCGATGGCCAGCGTCACCGAGGGCGGCTCGTCGTACCCGTCAGGGGAGTTGAACGCCTGAAGGTCGACCGTCGCCACCTTGATGTCGTTGGCACATTCGTGGTGCTGGCCGTACACGGCGGCCACGTGCCGGTCGTGCAGGCGGACGCCGTCTTCGGTAAGGCACTCCCCACCGCACCACACCGGGCACTGCGGCTCGGCCGGCTTGGCGGGTGGAAGCAGGTAGCCGGCGTGCGACCACATCGCGAAGTCCACCACCGCGTCCAGCGCCTGCTCCTCGGTGCAGTTCAACCGCACAGCCTGCTCAGCGACGCTCAAACCCTGCTGAGTAAGTCGCTCGGCGACCACGCCGCGGAACACACTGATCTTCTGCTCGGCCGTCAGGCCCTCGTCGTGTACCACCAGATCGGCCACGGTCTGGTGGAGGCTCGGCCGGTCTGGCGTCGATGCCGGACCGGCCGTTCCGGCCTCGGTCAACCGGCTGTCGGTATCTCGCGCCATGGCCACAACCCGTCCGACCGCCGTCCGCACCTGCTCGGCCTCGTCCAGCGTGAGACGTAACGCCGCTGTCGCGCCCTCGATCACGAACTTCAACACCGGCTCGACCGCGTCGGCGTGCTGCTCCAGGCCGACCTCCAGCCCCGGCGGCCGGTACGCCTCACCGCTGCGCGACTCGCCGGCAGTACTCACCAAGGTATGCAACGACAACAGCACAGGCGGCGATTCTTCTGGCCAGTGGATGCGATCCTCGAGATGGTCGCCGTCCTGGTGGGTCGCAATACACCAGGATGGACACGCCCGCCTCAGCCAGTACGGCCGGTGCGTTCGGTGCGCTACCATGACCGCCTTCCTGATGGATGTAGCGAGGTAGCCGGCATCGGCCAGACTGAGTGGATCTGGAGCGGACACGAACAACTCCGCTGGGGTGCTCTCCTCGGGTTGGTCAAGGTGCTCCAGTGAGAAGATCTCCACCGCCATCCCGCCGGCCTCACCCTTGTGGGTCTCCATTACCGTCCGGGAGTGCCCCCGGGCCCGGTCGCCCGGACTACCCAACTCCTCCTCGGCGTGGACCTTGACGCACCACGGCGGGCAACCGCCGAGGTGCGCCGGGATGTTCGAGCTCACGACCTCGTTCAACAGAACAGCCATATCGAAAGGTTTGCGCATGGCTATTGCGTGAGGACGGACACCGTGTCCACCAACCTGACAGTGCGGTAACCGAAACCGGTGCTCGACGGGGGCGTTGTGGTTCGAGAATCGGGCGTTGCGATGCGCGGGGTGGTGGTAGGCCTCCCCGTCTTCCCGATCGGCGGTCACGCTGTGCCGCGTGTGCCAGAGTCTCGGTCCAGTATGCGTTTAATGACCGGCCGCGTGCGGGCCCCTTCGGCCGTTCACACCTCAGCGTGCAGCCGTCTTGCGCCCCGGATGATCCTCCAGGATCTGTCGAGCGAAGTGTACGGGCGCGGGTCGGGCTGTCCGCCCGTCCCAGGCCAGCGAATGCCCACAAAGCCGCGCGCTGAGCGCCGCAAGGTGTTGGCGTTCGAAGGTGCCGTGTTCGAGGAGTAGGAACTCGGTGCAGGTCATCGCGTGCCAGGGTGTGCGAAGTTCTCTTGCTTCCGCGAGGTCGAATCGTGTCTGACGGTGGCCGGCTCTGACGCTGGATTGGAACGCTTTGTCGCTGCGCGAGCGGTTGATGAGGTAGTAGGTGTCCTGGTGTGCGCCGGGAAGGTGGTAGAGCCGTTCGGTGGCTGGGACTGCACCGTCGTCGGCGTTTGCCCGCTTTCCGGTTGCCCTGACAGGTTGTGGCAGCTTGCCGTCTGATGCCGTGTTGACCCTGACCAGGGAGATGTCGGATGGGTTGATCATTCCGAGGTGGGGCAGCGCGTCGAACTGTCCGTTACCCAGGTTCTTGTTGGTGGTGCCGGACCACAGTGGGTACCGGTTGGAGCCGTCGATGTAGATGATCATCGGGATGTCGTCGTAGCGGGTGCGGAGCTGGTGCAGCGACCGTTCTGTGTAGGCCCGTGCCAGCGCTGTGCGGGCGGCGGGGTTCGGGTCGTTGAACTGGCTCAGGTCGGTGGCGTGATGTGCGGCGATGGCGGTGGGGAGGTTGTTCCAGCCGTGGGCATCGGGGTGGTAGCCGAGCATGTTCCAGGGTGTGTCGGTTCCGTCGCTGACGAGGGCGGAGAGGCTGATCATGCGGGTGGCGGGTTGGTTCTGTTCGCGGGTATAGAAACCGACGATGACGCATGGCTGCGGCTGCAGGGGGCGCGAGAACACCCGGGTTGGTGTGGTGGCGGTGAGTCCCGCTGCCCGGAGGAGGTCTCGTACGGCGGCATTGGCGGGGTGGTCGACGGCATCGGGCTTGGGCGTTGACGCTGGATCGATGAACTGGCTGACGGTGCCGTGGGCGGCCAGGGCGCGGCGAAGCTGTGGCTTGGGGTCTTCGGCGGGCTTGGCTGCGGCGAGTTCCTTGTTGCTCTCGGCGAGTACGAGGTGCAGGGCGTCCAAGGTCTTGGTGGAGATGATCTGCTCGGCGAGGGTGTTCCGGAGGTGCGTGGGTCCGGGAGCGACCAGCATGTCGGTCTTGGCGCTGTCGAAGGTGATGGTGAGCGCGCCGTCGAGGAAGGTGCTCTCTGCGGTTGTGAGGCTGTTCTCGGGGAGGTTGAGTACTTCGGTGAGCGCCCGGGCGGACCGGTGGCGCTGTAGGTCGTCCTGGTAGACGACGCTGATGTGGATCGGCCGTGCTACCGCGTTGACGGCCGAGGCGAGTTTCGCGTGCCGGTCGGGGTCGCCGGGGGCGTCGATGTTGCGTATGGGTGTGGTTTCCAGGGCGAGCGACTCCGTGTTGAGCCTGGCGGTGGCGTGCTTGAGCACGCAGTCGAGGAATCGGCGGCCCGGTCCGGAGCCGATGGGGTGCCTGTCGGGTGTGGTGGCGTGCCGGGCGCGGATGCGGGGGTAGGTCGCGAGGAGGTCATCTGCGGTGAAGTTGGCGGGCACGCCGCGGATGCTGAAGGAGTCGACGAGTTGGGGAAGGAGCCCGGTGATCACGTTTCGGTTGGTGGGGCGGTCGTAGCGGTGTCTGGCGGTGAGCAGCATGCCGGTGTCGTCGGTGGCGATCCAGAGGCTCTTGGCGTTGCCGGGGAAGCCGGTGGTGGCGCTGATGTGGGCGTCGAGGTTGAGCAGGATGCCGGGGTAGCCGGGGACGGTGATGGGTTCGAGACTGATGTAGTGGATGCCTTGTTCGGCCTTGGGGTGCGGCTCGGGAAGCGGGCGGTTGAAGGCGACGAGGTTGCCGTCGATGTCGGGACGGAGAAGCAGGTCCGTACCGTCGGGGAGCTTGAGCGCGCCTCGGAGGAGTTCGATGGTGCGCCAGGTGGCGACGTCGAAGACCCAGTTCGGGATGTCGGCGTGCTTCACCGTGCCCGCCTGGAGGTACTTGGCGATGTGAATCGTGCGTGGCTTGGTACGGCGTAGCAGTGGGCCGAGGAGGTCTTCGAATGGTGCGCCGTGCCGGGCCGCGAGGTCTCGTTCGAAGGCGGCGAAGAGCCGGCTGATGATGGCGGTGTCGATCTTCTTGCGCATCAGGAGCAGCGTGCCGGGGCCGTCGGGGTCCTTGCAGATGGTGGCGTAGTCGCTGGACACGTAGCGCAGGCCGAGGCTCAGGTCCCTGTACGGCAGGTTCTTCGGGTGGCGGGTGTATCGGCGGTTCAGGTCCTGCCAGGTGTCGTTGACCTCGCTGCCGAGGGTGTAGCCGTGGATCTTCTCCGCCATCGCTTCGGTGTAGGGAAAGGCCAGGGTGCGCATCAGGAGTTCCTGTCGTTGATGCCGGCGAACGTGAAGAACGCGTCGATGGTGGTGCCGTAGATGGAGCGGACCTGGTCCAGTTGGTTGTCGTCGCGCCATCGCCGGTGGAGGTTGCGGATGAGGGAGGCGAAGTCGCTGCCCGGGGCGGCGCCTCCTCGGTGGAAGGCGTTGTCGACCAGGTGAAGAGTTGTGTTGGTGCCGCCACGCCTTGCGCGCCCGGCGAGTTGGATCAGGTCGGCCAGGACGTCGGCGAAGATCGCGGTTCGCACGTCGGGGGGCAGGCGCCCGAAGGCGGGGTTGGACCTGTTGATGAGCTCCAGATGTTTGGCGGCGATGCGGTGGCGTTCGTCGAGTTCCCTGCGCGGGTCCTCGCCGGGGTGCCGGTTGCGGCGGGCGTGGGCACCGGTGTGGGCAACCAGTGCGGATGGTTCGTCGATGAGCTTGATGGGCCGGACGCATACCCAGATGGAGTCGAGCGCGGACCGGTGGCCGACGACGATGTTGAGCCCGCGGGCAACCCGCGCGAAAGGTGAGATCAGCACGTCCCTGCCCGTGCCCGGGAAGGTCCGCAGCCGGCTGGCGGGAATGGCGAGTACGTCGTCGGGGATTTGCAGGCCGCGGCGGTCACCGGCGGGAACAGCGACGGCGATGCGGGTGCGGTGGGCTCCCCCGGCGATCAGGCCACGGCAGAGGGCGAGCATCTGGTCGTAGGAGTTCGTGACGAGCAGGACCCGGGCACGGGCACGGCGTTCGGCGTCCCGGTGGTCGTGCAGGTCCCGCAGTCTCTGTTCGAGGATCTGGTCCCAGAGGCCGGATCCGATCCCTTCGAGTAGTTGGGCCTTGCGGCTGCGGGCTGCCCCGGAGATGACAATCCCGCGCTTGGTCGTGTGGTCGTTGACGGACGCGTTGCTGACGGTCAGCCTGCCAGTGCCAGTGCCGGCGATGTCGGGGTAGTAGCAGGCGACGTCGGCATGGACGTGGTTGGTGGGGGAACCGGGTAGGTAGGCGGTCGCGGAGAGTCCGACGATGACTCTGGGCGCGCCCGTGAGCGCGGGAGCCGTGGTGATTCCGAGGTCTGCGGTGTAGGCGTGCGGGTCGCCGGAGAGGATCTCTGCGGTGAACTGCCGGTCGGAGCGGCTCTCCGGGTCGCCGGTGACGGCGAATCCGAAGACCGCTCGGCCGATCGGTCCTTCGGGTGTTGCCTGCCAGGCGGGAGCGCGGTCCAACGCGGCCTCGACGTCGTCGGCGAGCCGCATGCCGCTGTCGCGCATCAGCGGCAGTAGGGCTTCCAGTTCGGCGAGCCCTTGCTGGAGTTCGCCGAGGAACGCCCTGCGTAGGAGAAGGTGGGCGGTCTGCAGCTGCCACGCCGAAGCGGCGGGTTCTGCTGGATCGTCGTCCTTCCCGGTCTGACGGCCACAGTCCGCTTCGTCCAGGTCGCAGTCGGCGTCCAAGTCCAAGTCGGCGTCGGCGTCGGCGTCCGGTTCGCCCTCGTCGGTGGTGGGCGCGGTGATCGTCTCGATCGCGCTGACGATGCCTTGGCTTCTTTTGTGAATCAAGTCGGATTCCGGCTCGTCGGCGACGACGAGGCGCAGTTCCTTGCGTAGGTCCGCCCAGCCGGCGGGTAGCGCGTCGGGGTCGGGTTCGTTCTGGGTGAACAGGGATTTGAACCTGTCGAGTTGGTCGTCGCTGGGGCGGTCTTCGAGTTCGTTGAGGCCGAAGAGGCGGCAGGCGAGGAGGTTGTCCCATCGGCGTGGCAGGTGCAGCCTGGCCTGTTTGGGGCCGAGTGGGTCCTGCGGGTCGATGAACCCGTTGACGACGGCGGCCAGGTAGCGCTCGGAGAGGAACTCGACCCGGTGGATGGCCCGCTGGAAGGCGAGTTCGAGTTCGCCCGGCACGTTGTCGGATTCGACCTGTTCCTTGCGCTGGTCGTCGAGCTTCTCCAGGAGCAGCTTCTGCGTGTCACGGCGGGCCAGGACGAGGGTGCGGCCGGATTGAGTGACCGCATGTCCCTGGAAGGCGTCGACCTCGTCGACAAGGACGATGTCGGCGCGCCGCAGCAGCAGCTCCTGCGCGCTCATCCGTCCGTGGAGTGTGCCGTTCGTGATGACGGGAAACGGCACCGAGCCCTGCTGGAAGTAGGCGTGGTTGGTGACGATGATTTTGGCTGGGCCGGCGGCTTGCCGCCATGGCGCCCACTTCTCGCAGGCTCCGATCAGAGGGCATCGGTGTCGGCCTTCGACGCCGGGCTCGTGCAGATCCGTGCAGGGTTCCTGGCCGGGCTGCCATGCGGCGCCTTCTTCGTCGCTCAGCATGCAGGAGTAGCCGAGCTCCTGCCAGGTCCATCTGGCACCGGCCGGATCCTCCGGTGCGTCGTTGGTGCGCTGGACGGCCACCTCGATGAGCCGTCGGTGGGACATGAGTGCGACGACGGGGATGTCGAGGCTCAGCGCCGCGAGGTCACTGCGGATGGCCGCGACAAGATCCAGCGTGCTCTCGACATCAGGGGTGAGCAGGACGACGGTGCGGCGGCCTCCTCTGTGGCTGGCGAGGTGAGTGGCGGCGACGCGCATCCAGACGCTCTTGCCGGAACCAGTGGGAGCGATCATGAGCTGGAGGGGCCCTGCCGCGAGCTTCAGCCGGTCGACGGGTTGGCCCTGTGGCGTCCGCAGCTTCCGTGAGAATCCGTCCAGGACCTCCGCCAGGCGGAAGGCATCGTCACCCCGCTTCTTGTCGATCAGTTCCGCGGTGGCGTGCATGTCCGCGAGGTCGGCCACCACCTCGGCTGGCGCGGTGGCGTCCAGAACCGGGACAGGCGGGTAGGGCATCGGCACCCGCGGGATGAGGTAGGTGTTGCGCCGGAACTCGTCACGGCTGGGACCGGCGAGGAAGACCGACGAGCTGTAGCGCCTGCCGGCCAGCGCCTCTGGGGGGACACGCAGCGGGGATGACGCATCCTCCAGCTCCTGCAACGCGGCGGTGATCAGATCACCGACCGGCACACCGTCGATCACCTGCAGGAAGTCCCCAGCCTCCAGGTAGCGGGGCGACCGGTTGTTGCGCAGGTGCTCGCCGAGGCTGACGCGCAGGCCACCTTCTGTGGCCAGGCGGCGAGGGCGCAGGTGGATGAGGCGGTCGATCGCATGTCGTTGCGTGGCGGTGAGGCCGTCGCGCCAGAGGCTCCACACCCCGAGCTGGCCGGAGAGGAGGAACCGCGCGTCGCGGGGGTCGACCGCAGGCGCGCCTTCCCAGGTCTCGGTGGGGAAGAGCTGTTCGGCCAGGCCGAGCGCCAGACGCAGCGACGGCCCGATCATGAACCGGTTGGCGGTTCTGTGGAAACGCGAACGGTTACTCATCCGGCTGCGGCCCTCTCCACCTCGGTGAGGAATCGGTGAGACGTCGTGGCGAACCGGCGCCGTGACCCGGTGGCAAGGCGCAGCCGTTCGTTGAGGACCGCCACATGCCCCGCCCGGTAGTCGGGGACGACGATCAACAGGTCGGATTCGCCGATGCTGCCCCGACGCAGCAGCTCGTTGGCCAGCCGCGCGGGGTCGGTGTAGTCCTTGACATCGACCCGCCAGGGCCGCCGTCGTCCTGGTGCCCTCACTTCCAGGTCGTACCGGTCGACGTGCGGCCACAGTCTCGCGGTGACGCCCGGCATCATCTCGAGTTCGCGGTGCAGGCGGACCTCCTCACAACCGGGGATGGTCGAGTACCGCCAAGCTGGCCAGACGAGGCACACCTGGCCCTTGACCGGAACCGCAGTGGTGGCCTGTGGTCCGCCCAACTGCGCGGCACGCTCGACGTTCCACGCGCCGGCCACCGGTGCGCGGCCCTTCGCCGCCTTCACGGTGATCGAACCGCCGAGAGCCTTCGTGTGCGGCGGGTAGGCACAGGCAAGCCGACCGAGTTGGTACCGCATCGGGTATCGGCACACGGGGCACCCGAACCAGTAGTGTTCCCCCTCGTGCGCCACCCACGCCCAGGCGGGGATCTCCTCGACCAGGCCCTCGCGGGGCAGTCCTGCGGCCTTGATCGCGTCGATCACCTCCGACATCTCCCCCGCCGCGTGTTCGATGACTGTCCGTCGCGCCCGCCGGTATCCCTCCTCCGTGCCCGTCGCCAGCATCTGTCCGTAGAGCCAGCCCTGTACCTTCTCCGCGCTCAGACGCGGCACCGACCAGCCGACGACGTCGGAGGCCGTCATCGACGGCGCGAGGTTCTCCATCAGCAGGTCAGCGGCAGCAGCACTCAGCTGTCCGTCCTCCACCAACAAGACCTCGTCGCACGCTTCCCTCAGTGCGTCCGGCAGAAGCCCGGACAGCGGGCCGGTCAACAGGTCGGTGAAGGCCACCAGGGGCAGCAGAGGCTCACCGTGCGCCAGGTGCGCCAGCGCGACCCGCCCGTGCAGTTCAGCCACCTGCCGCCAGCGCTCGCCGGGCGGTCCCGGCGACATCCAGACACTGGCGGCCTGCGTCACCGTGGTCACGACTGTGTCCCGGCCGAACCTGGTCAGATCCGCCGTCATGCGTCACCTTCCTCCCCGGCCGCTCATCCTGGGCGACCCGCAACGCCGCAACCGGACACCGTGTGCGGCCTGATCGACGTCCGCCGCGGTCGCGGCGCAGCCCAGATCACGCCACACTGAAGGCGGCGTGATCTGCGGGAACGCACTCAGCGTCACCGAAGTGGCGTCATCGCGCTCAAAACTAAAGCACAGATGCTATCCTTCTGCACGCAGGTAAAGCGTGAGGGGAGAATCGTGTCGAAGAAGATCCGGCCGGCAGCGTGGGCGGCGTCCCTGTTCGGCCGCGACGTGGCAGCCACGCTGACGGAGGCCATCCCGGCGGCCATCCAGGCCGCCGTCGGACGGCAGATGGACGGCCACCACGCGGTCCGCCTGACGTCGCGCCACGCCTTCGGCGGAGGCTGGCCCGCGCGGTACGAGGAACTGGTCAACCACCTCGGTGAGGTCCCCGGCGCCCAGACGGTGCGCCCACTGGGCAAGAGCTACCGCATCGTCGTCATCAACAACGTCGCCGTGCTGCCGGTGGAGTACGCGAAGGACCTCGCGACCGCCTACGACAGCCCTCGCGCCCTGAAGAAGATCAACAAGACGACGCTGGAGCTGGCGCGGCTCTTCGGCCCCAAACCCGATCATGAACAGCCGGCCTTCGAAGGAATGGAGTCCGAGTCGGACGACCACGCCACCGACCTCCTGCGCGGGCTGGAACCAGACGGTATCGTGATCATCTACTACGCCGCGCACGAGCGGCACGGGCTGCTCAACATCGGATGGGGCCAGATCAGCGTGAGCCAGACCGGCACAGCGAGCTGGGTATCCGCACAACCCCTGCTCGTCCCGTCCGCAGACCCGATCCCCGGACTTCGCCTGGTAACCCAGCCGTCGGCCTCGACCGCGTCGCCGCGATTCGACCAGGCCGAGCTGGCCAGCCCGACGCTGCGCGCCCGTACCGCCGCCGAGCAGGCCACCGTCAGCCCCGTAGCCGAACACAGCGACCACCAACAGCGAAGCGATGCCCAGAACTGACGAGCCCGATGACCTGTTCTCTGCCGGCGGCCTCCCCGTGGAGTCGCCCTCGGGGTCAGCCAGTGCTGTCGCCAGGCAGTTCGACTCGGCACGTCTGACACAAGCTCGCCAGCTCGCCGGGCTGACCAAGAAGGAGCTCTCCGACCGGGTCGGGGTCAGCGCTGCGGCCATCGGCCAGTACGAATCAGGGACGCGGCCACGACCCGAGGTTCTGATCGCCCTTGCCGATCAGCTCGGCTACCCCGTCGGCTTCTTCCAGGTCGGGCGTCCCTACGCCCGCCTCGACTCCTCCGCAGCGCACTTCCGCCATCTCCGTGAGACACGCTCCTACCAGCGCGCCAAGGCCGTCTCCTTCACCGAGCAGGTCTGGGAACTCATCTACGCCCTCGAACGACGCGTCTTCCTGCCCCACGTAGACCTTCCCGGGTTCGCCGGCGGCGAGATCCATCCCGGCGCGAGCCTTCCCACCGAGCCGGTCCAAGCTGCCCGAGCTCTTCGTCAGCACTGGAATCTCGGCACCGCGCCCGTTCCCCACCTCGTGCGCACCCTTGAAGTCCACGGCATCGTCGTCGTCCACGCGCCAGCCGACGGCGACTTCCGTACCGTGGACGCCTTCTCGACCTCCCGGCTACCGCGGCCGTTCATCGTCATCAGCCGCGATCGATCCCAGGATGTATACCGGCAGCGCTTCACCGCCGCACACGAACTCGCCCACCTCGTGCTCCACGCCGACGCCCTGCCCGGTGACACCCGCCACGAACGAGACGCCGACACCTTCGCTGCAGAGTTCCTCACCCCACGCGACAGCATCATCCCCCTCCTGCCCGCGAGAGTGAACTTCGCGGCGTTCGCTGAACTCCAGCGAACATGGGGTACCTCGATCCAGAGCCTCATCTACCGCTGCCGAGAAGTGGGCCTCTACACCGACACCACTGCCGCACGCGCCTACCAACGCCTCAATCAGTCCAAGCCGGCCCTGGAACCCATCGACGGCTTCCCCGGCGAACAGCCGACACTCCTAAGAAAAGCCTTCGAGCTGGCCGCCGACCACGGGCTGACCATCACAGCGCTGGCGCAGGAACTCCGCTGGCCAACGGAACGCGTCCGGCAGTTACTCGGTGCCGTCACCGACCGACCAACACTCAACCTCATAGCCGGCGGCAAGACGGCGGAACACACGCCACCAATGACCGATCGCAATCGTCACCTCAAGGCAGTCGTTACGGACACAACCTAACGACCTCGGCCGCACGACTTCCCATGCGGGTCAGCCCTCAATCTGCGGGAAGCGTAGCTGGACCTCAGGATGCGATTGAGCGGCTCTGCAGGTGGCTGACGCGAGCGCGCTGTGGCGATCCAGGGCAGGCAGGTGTCGTCCAGTTCGGCTACGCGGACGGTCGCCTCCGACGGTGGATCAGCGAAGACGAGGACCTGATGCGCGAGCAGGCTGAATTCGGACATGCTGGTCGCGCCGAGCACCACCGCCCCGCCACAGAACAGCACCGCGCCCGATCCACCACCCCGGCCCCGCTGCCGCGCGGCAACGCCGCGTTCACCGCCCCGGCCAGACCGGTCCAATCCGCGCGCTGCCGCAGCGTGACCGCACCCGTATACCAGACCCTCGCCGGCCACGGCCACCTACCTGCAACCGCGCAGCCCATCCCGTACTCTTACTCACCGGAAAGACGAGCCCGTTTCTGCAGTGGACGTGGTCTAGACAATTGCATCCTTGCAGGTCACGTGCACCTTTTTCATGCCGGCCATGATGAACGCAGTTCCCTCTGACTGGGAGAGGTTGGAAGGCGATGCGGGAGCTTGGGCTCGACCTTGCTCAGGTGAGGACGTTCTTCGTCGAAGATCCGGATCAGGCGTTCGTGCTGATCAGGGTGCCCGTGGACGCTGCTGATCATTGGGCGGATCTGCTCGGTGTGCCGGCGCGGCGCTGTTATGTCTCGGATGATAGTGCGGCTGCAAACGCGACGAGGACTGGCCTGCCGCTATCCGAGGTTGTTGCGGCCAAGATTCCCGATCCAGGTTCGGTGATGGCGGGAGATTTCGGCGAGATCCTCACGGCGATGTTTCTTGCCGCGTCGGCGCATCCGGCCGAGGTGCACGATCCTAAGAAGTGGCGACTTAGAGGACGTCTGATTCACGTATTTTGTCAGCTATGTGGGTTTAGTCGTATCGCCAGGTTGGGGTGGTTTCGGTGGTGAGCCGTTTGGCGAGGTTGTCGATCATGGCGATGGTGATCATGCTGGCGGAGTTGTCGGGTCGGGCTTCGTAGTCGCGCACGAGTCGGCGGTGGTGC
>NZ_SMKJ01000217.1:0-12714 GCF_004348615.1 Micromonospora sp. KC207 | reverse complement strand
TCCCCGGCCCCCGCCGGGTACGCCCCTGACGAGGTCCCGGACCCGGACGGGCCTTCCGCCGGGGACGCGGCGGACGGGGAGCTGGACGGACCGCTGCGTGAGCTCAACGGCCTGATCGGTCTGCGCGGGGTGAAACAGGAGGTCACCGCGCTGATCAACTTGATCAGGATGTCGCAGGTCCGGCAGCAGATGGGCCTGCCGATGCCGCCGATGAGCCGGCACCTGGTCTTCGCCGGTCCGCCCGGCACCGGTAAGACCACGGTCGCGCGGCTCTACGGCGCGGTCCTGGCCGAGCTGGGCATCCTGGCCAAGGGCCACATGATCGAGGCAGCCCGGGCGGACCTGGTCGGCCAGTACATCGGCTCGACCGCGATCAAGACCACCGAGCTGGTCAACAAGGCGATCGGTGGGGTGCTCTTCATCGACGAGGCGTACACGCTGTCGGCCGGTTCCGGCGGATCGGGCCCGGACTTCGGCCAGGAGGCCATCGACGCGCTGATGAAGATCATGGAGGACCAGCGCGACGAGCTGGTGGTGATCGTGGCGGGGTATTCGGAGCTGATGGAGAAGTTCCTCGCCTCCAACCCCGGTCTGGCGTCCCGCTTCACCCGGACCATCGAGTTCCCGAACTACTCGGTCGACGAGCTGGTCACCATCACCTCGAACCTGTGTCGCAAGCACTACTTCGAGCTGACCGACGACGCCGTCGCGGGGCTGACCGCCTATTTCGAGCGGATTCCGAGGACCTCGACGTTCGGTAACGGCCGGGTGGCCCGCAAGCTGTTCGAGGCAATGATCAACAATCAGGCGTCCCGGCTGGCGGTCACCCCGCCGACCAAGGACACCCAGATCAACCGGCTCACCGCCGAGGACCTCGCCCCCGAGCTGGCGGTGCTGGACGACCTGCCGGTCGAGCCGAAGAGCCAGCCCGACCGGAGCCAGAACCCGACCGACGCGATCATCGCCGCCCAGAGCTGGCAGCGGATCGGCCGGCTGGTCGGTGCGGCCGAGACCCACGAGGCGGTCGGCGCGACCCTGCTACAGCTCTGCGGGCTGCGTAATCGCCGCCGCTCCTACGGCAGACACGGCAACGTCCTGCTCTCCGGCGTACCCGGCAGCGGTCGCAGTGAACTCGTCCGGCACTACGCCGCCGCCCTGTCCGAACTGGACCTGGTCCCGGTCGGCCAGGTGGTGCGGGTCTCGACCGCCGAGCACCTCGCCCCGCAGTGGCCGGGGCAGGTCCACAGTTTGGTCCGGGCCGCGCTCCAGGACGCGACCGGCGGCACCCTGGTGATCGACTACGTCGACGACGGTGCCGGTGGCGCGCCGGAGATCGTCGAGGCGTTGGTCGAGCAGATGCGTGCCGGGCTGGGCGACCCGGTCGTCGTGCTGATCGCCGAGCCGGCCGTGCCGGCCCGACTCGCGGCTGCGGTGCCCGGTCTCACCGATCTGTTCGGGCAGGCGTGGAGCATCCCCGAACTCACCGTCACCGAACTGGCCGAGGTAATGGCGCGGCACCTGACGAGGCGCGGTCACGAGATCCCCGACGACGTCCGGGCCGCGCTCACCGGGCTGGCCGCGCGGGCACCCGAGCGGACCGTGCGGGCCGCCCACCTGCTCTCCCGGAGCCTGAGCCGGGCCACCGGGTCCCGGACCCTCGCGCTGGCCGACCTGAGCGGACTGGTCAGCCGGAACGATCCGGCCGTCCTGGCGGCCCGCCCCCACGGCGGCCTCGCCGCGGTCGGCTGAGAGGAGACGCCATGTCGCAGCAGCAGCCCACACGCGACGAGATGATCGAGGCCGGACGCGCGTTCGAGCAGCGGCTACGCAACGCGCAGGCCAGTCTCGAACACGCTCTGGTGACCGGCCGTTCCGCCGATGGCACCGTGGTCGTGCTGGCCAGCGGTCTCGGGCAGCTCAAGGCCGTGCAGGTGAGTCCCGCCGTGTTCGACACCCGTGACGTGACGGCCCTGCAGGACGCGATCACCCAGTCGATCCGGGCCGCCGCGGCCAACGCGGTCACGCTGGCTCAGGAGAAGCTGGGCGTGATCGAGATCAATCTCTACTGACCGGCAGGGTGGTGGCCGTGAGGAGTACGACCTGATGTGGACGGTGGGCTCCCGCCGCAGCCAGGCGTCAGCGGGGATCTTCCGGCACCGGGTCGGCAACGCGCTCGTCCTGCACTCCGACGAACGGATCAGCGTGGAGGCCCGGTCGCTGGCCCTGGCGGTCGCCGAGGACCCCGACCACGACATCGTCGTCCTCGATCTCCACCACGACCTGCCGGTCGGCACCTGGCGGTCGGTCGCCGCGGCGTTGAAAGGGAGTCGGCGCGGCATCCGGCTCGTCGTCTGCGGGGCATCCGCCGATACCGGCGCCATCGCCGCGCAGTGGCTCTGCGACCGGCTACGCCGCCCGGTCGTCACCCCGCACGGGCGGACCGTCCGCGCGGTGGCCGGAACCCTCTTCGCGGACACCGCCGCCGGCAGTGGCTGGGTGCGCTACCGGCCGGGCCGGACGCCGGTCTGGGAGTCCCAGCGCTACCCCGCCCCGGCCTGGGACGCCGCTGCCGCGCGGTTCCGGCCGACCAGTGCGGTGGGCGCGGTCGAGCCCATCCCCGGCGGAGTCTGGATCCGCGACACCCGCGATCCGGCCGTGGTCAGCGGCCGTTGGCAGTGGCTGACAGCCGCGCTGCCCTGCCAGCCCGAGGCGATGACGGTCGTCCTCGGTTGCCCCGGCACGCCACCCCTCGCCATCGACGACGTCGCCCGCTTCTGGCGCGAACTCGACCCGGACGGCCGGCGACACGCCCGGTTCGTGCAGTACGGCCCGGTGCAGTTACCGGCGGGTGGGGTGCTGGGCCAGCAGTTGGCGGACGTGCTGGAGTCACCCGTGGTCTGCTTCGGCGGCATCCCCGTCGGGCGGCCCGACCGCGCGCACATGCACACCGTCACACCGGACGGCCGCCTCGGCTGGCAGGTTCTCGTCCGGGAACTCTGTTTCACGCCGCGTACCACGCCCGGTGCCGCGGCCAAGCTGCCACGGATCCTCAGCCACCACGCCCCGGCGCTGCTCGGAGAACCGGTCGGTCCACTGGCCCACCGCTACGCCGCAGACGCGGTCGTCGAGATCGTCCAGTCCGGGCTGTGGATCCGCGCCGACGACACCCCACGCAACGCCGGCCGGATCCGGGCCCATCCGGCCGATCCGACCCGGCATGCCCTCATCGTCGACGACACGGTCCCGTCCCGGGTGCCGCGCTTCCGTGAACTCGCCGAGGACCTGGCCGCCCGGCTGGATCCGGCCACCCGTGCCCGCAGCACCCTGCACCTCGCGTCGGCGGTGGCGGCCGGCCGGCGGGAAAGGCCTCCCTACAGCGCCGACGCCGGCCTCGGTGACGGACTGACCTACCGGTTCACCGCCGCGGACCTGGCCCTGGCGGAGCCGGTCGAGGTGGCACCACCACCCGCCGAGGCCCTCGCGGTGATGGCCGTCCCCGGACCCCAGTCCCCGTCCTGGGTGCCGGCGGCGACGTCGGGCCTTCGGGCGGTGACCGGCGGGCCGACCCTGGCCGCCGCCGATTTCCTGACCGCGCCCGTCACGGACCCGGGAGCCGCCGTCCCGGTCAGGGTGTCGCCTCCGGGCACCGCCGCCCCTTCCGAGATCGCCCCGTCGGCCAGCGCCGGGGGCACCGGGACGCTCGCCGGCCGGCCCACGGGGACGGCCGGGGGTCGGCTAGCCCCGGTCGCCCCGCCGTCGCCACCCGTCGCCCCGCCGTCGCGCCCGGTCGCCGCACCGCCGTACCCGTTCCTCGCGCCGCCTGCGCCGGTTCGGACCCGGACGGCGTCCGGCCGCCCGGCGGATCCCTCCGTGGTCGCTGCGCTCTGGGACCAGTCCGACCCGGTCGATGCTCCCCACGACACTCCCGACGCGCCGGCACGGCCCGCGTTCGCCACACCGGCGACGAGCCGGGACGTGCGCACACGGGCCTGGTCGACCGCGACGCGAGCCGATCCGGCCGTCGTGCGGGACGCCATGCCCACCACACGACCCGCCCCGACCCCGGTCGTGTTGCCGGTCGACCGTCCGGCCCGGACGCCGGTCGACCGTCCGGCTACGCCGCAGACCCGTGGTCCGGCCGTGCCGTCCGCCGTGGTCCCGGCGGAGACCGCGACCTGTCCACCCGACGCCCTCCGGCGGCCCCTGCGGTTCCAGACCACCCCGCCGCCGGACGCGCAGGGTCTACCCACCTCGAACGGGCTCGACGCCGAACGGTTGTGGCTGCGGCAGCGGTTCAGCCAGGAGTTCGACGTCGCCGCCAGTTCGATCTCCCGGCTGCTCGCCGAGCATCCACGCCTGCACACGGGCGACGGCCCGCTGGTCGACACGGTCGCCGTGCGCCTATACCTGTCGTCCCCGGGCGAGGCCGTGGACCGGGCGCTGCGCTCCGGGTCGGCCGGCGACGCGGTGTCCTTCGCCCGGTGCGTGGCGGCCGGGGTCGCCCGGTTGCCGTCACACCGTGGTGCCGCCTGCCTCACCGCCACGCTCTCCGCCGACGACCTGCGGGAGATCGCCGCGCGGGAAACGCTGACGGACTGGGGGTTCACCCACGCGCTGACCGAACCGCCCGTGAGCGTCCCGGGCAACGTCGACGTCCTGCTCTGGTCGATGACCGCCCGCCGGACCCGGCTGCTCGAGCCGGAGGACGACCATCGCGCCGCCGATCGGGTGTTGTTCCTGCCCGGCACCCGTTTCAAGGTGTTGGAGACGGCGCGACCGGGGCGGGACCGTCCCGGCCGTCTGCTGCTGCGGGAACTCGCCGCCGAGGAGCCGGTCCGCGGGCGTGGTCCCTTCGACGACCTCGCCCTGACGTCGCTGCTCCGTTGCCACGAGCGGTGGGCGGCGACCGGTCGACGGGGCCGGGTCGGCGGTGCGACGGTGCCCCGCTTCGCCTGCCTCCCCGGCATCGCATGACGGGAAGCGTCCGGGCCGCTCCCCGAAAACGTGTCGCGTCGCGGTTCGCCGCTCCGGTGCGAGCGCCACCCGGCCATAGTTCGTTTCGTTGTCGATGGTTTGATGTCTTGGTATACCTGACGATGCCGGCGTAGGTGCTCGGCGCGGAGGCGTCGGTTCCGTCCAAAAAGGAGACATAATCGACACCGCGTACCGCGTGAGCCCGTTGCGCTCGACCGACCCGGAGCGGATGGGTGACTACCTGCTCGTCGGCCGGCTCGGCCGGGGCGGCATGGGATTGGTCTACCTGGCGGAGAGTGACGACGGCAGCTACGTCGCGATCAAGCTCATCCATCCGGACCTCGCGACCGACGCCGAGTTCGCCCGCCGGTTCCGTGGCGAGGTCGAGCGAGCCCGGCGGGTGCCGTCGTTCTGTACCGCCGAGTTCCTCGACGCCGACCTCGACCACGACCCGCCGTACCTGGTGGTGGAGTACATCGACGGCCCGAGCCTCGACGAGGTGATCGCCGAACGGGGCCCGCTGCGGGGCGGTTCGTTGCAGTCGCTCGCGGTGGGGGTCGCCACCGCTCTGACCGGGATCCACGGCGCGGGCATCATCCACCGCGACCTCAAGCCGGACAACGTCCTGCTGGCGCCGGGCAGCCCCAAAGTGATCGACTTCGGTATCGCGCGGTCCTTCGAGGCCACCAGCCAGCACACCCGCACCGATGTCATGGTCGGCACGGTGGCCTACATGGCCCCGGAACGGTTTTCCGGTAAGTCGGAGAGACCGGTGACCGCTGCGGCCGACGTGTTCGCCTGGGGCTGCGTGATCGCCTTCGCCGGCACCGGGAGGACACCGTTCCAGGGCGACTCGCCGTCCGCGACGGCGGCGCGCATCCTCACCCAGCCGCCGCAGCTCGACGGCCTGCCGGCATCCCTTCGGGAACCGGTGCGCGCGGCGTTGGCGAAGGATCCCGCCGACCGGCCGACCGCCCCGGAACTGCTCGCGATACTGCTGGGCAACCAGTCTGCGACACCGACACCGACACCGCCGACCGTCGATCAGCGACCGGCGGCGGTTCCCGACCTGCCGGTCCGGTCGGCTCGTCACCGGCGGGCGGCGCTGGGCGGCCTGGCCGCGCTGCTGGTGCTCACCGGGGTGACGGTCGCCGGCCTTGTCGCCAACGCGGACGACCGACCGGAGGCGGGTGCCGCCCCGTCACCGTCGGCCGGGTCGCCGTCGCCGTCGCCGTCGAGCGCGGTGTCCGCGCAGACGCCCGCCCCGGAGCAGACACCTCCACGCTCGGCCGCGCCCACACCGACCGGGTCGCGCAGCACGCCGGCCGGCGTGATCGAACCCTCCCGGCCCACGACCAGCCCCGGACCACGGGCCCTGGTGAACACCTCCGGCCGCAACCTGGCCCTCGGTCGACCCGCGACCGCCTCCAGCATGGAGGATGCCCGTTGGGCCGCCGCGAACGCCGTCGACGGTGACCACATGAGCCGGTGGGGCAGCCAGTTCAGCGACCCGCAGTGGCTGACCGTGGACCTGGGCGCGCAGTGGCGGATCAAGGAGGTCGTGCTGCGCTGGGAACTGGCGCATGCCACCGAGTACCGGGTGGACGTCTCCCCGGACGGCCGGCGGTGGACGACGCTGCACCGCACCTCGTCGGGCCGGGGCGGGGTCGAGCGGATCACTGCCGACGACGCGACCGGCCGCTACGTCCGGATGTACGGCACCCGGCGCGTCGGCGGCTACGGCTTCTCGCTGTACGAGATCGAGGTGCGCTGAGCGTCCCCGTCCTGCGGCCGCCGGCCCGGGGAGAGGTCCACGCCGTACTCGCCGAGCCGGCGGCGGGCACGGCGCAGATCCCACCGGGCACCGAGCATCGCGTACAGATCCGTCGCCTCGCCGCCGGTCCGGGCCGCCTCGTGTGGGCGCCGATTGGCCGCGAGCAGCGCGGCGGCGTCCTCCAGCGCGGCGGCCAGTTCCACCACCCGGCCGACCGCGCGGTAGTGCGCCGCGGCGGCCAGCGCCGGCTCCGGGTCGCCGGTGAGCAGCGCCCGGCACCGTGCCGCCGCCGGATGGGCCCGCCCCCGCCGGACCTCCCGGGCCGCCTCGTCGGCGCAGATGGCCGCCGCCTGTTCGGCCACGTCGCGTCGATCCAGCTCCAGCGCGAGCCGGACGGTGTCGGGCAGCCACTGGTGCCGCATCATCAACGGCGCGTACGCCGGCACCAGCAGCGGGTCGAGAAGGTGCAGGGCCTGCTCCGGGTGCCCCTGCTGCTCGGCGACCGACGCTCGGGCGACCATCAGGAAGTCACCGCTCTCGCGCTCGGCCTCGGTGGCCGGCAGCAGATCGGTCGAGTCCAGGTGCCCGCCGGCCGACACGGCGTCGCCCCGGCGGGCGGCGACGAGCGCGGCCGCGCCGTGCAGCAGCATGGCGACCGCCCCCGGCTCCCGGGTGCCCAGCAGAGTGGACCCGAGTGGGTCGTCGGTGACCGCGCTGACCACGGACAACACGTCGTCCCAGCGGCCCGACCAGTAGTGCTGCACCGCTGCGGCGACGTGCAGTCCGGACGGTAGCCGGTGCCGCAACGCGAAGAGCGCGGCCTCGCGCAGCGTCCGCTCGGCCTCCTCCAGCCGGTCCAGGTTCTGGAGCGTGAACGTCCGGTTGTCGAGCAGGTCGAGGTACAGGCCGGTGAAGGACGGGTGGTCGCGCATGATGTCCAGCGCGCGGTCGACGTACTCCAGCGCCCGCTCGTGGTCGCGCCGGATGGTGTTGGTCAACCAGGTCGTCTGTAGGGCGAACACCGCGTCGTACGGCTGGTTCGCGGCGAGCGCGGCGGTGCGCCGCGCCGTCGCCGTCCGGTCCGCCCGGTCGAGGTCGTCGAGCGGACCCCGACGGAAGTTGGCCAGCAGCATCCGGTGCCGGGTGTGCCAGAGCGCGGGTACGGCGGTGTCGGCGAGCGCCTCCTCGACGATGCCGAGCGCCGCCGCGACGTCACCGCCGCGGTGGGTCATCGCGGCGAGCAGGTGACGCATCTCGGCGCGGTCGGCCGGGTCGGAGGCGAGCCGGAACGCCTCCCGCGCCTCGTCCAGTGCCGGGCGCCCGTACCGGAAATCGAGCCGGACCAGCGCGATCAGCAGGCGTTCCCGCTGCCCCGGATCGGGCCGGTCGGTGCCGAGCACCCGGCGGAGCAGTTCGCCGGCGAGCCACGGCGTCCGGCGGACCAGCTCGACGTGGTGGGCGACCAGCCAGGACACCATCCAGCCGTCCACCGTGGAGGTGGCTGCGGCGAGCTGCTCGGCCACCCGATCCACCGGACTGCCACCGACCGCCAGCACCTCGGCGGTGTGCCGGTGCAGTGCCGACCGGGCCGGGACGGGGATGCTCTCGTACAGCATCTGCCGCAGGAACCGGTGCCGGAAGGCCAGGTCGGTGCCGGCGTCCACGACGACCCGCGCGGCGAGCGCCTCCTCCAGGCTGGACACCAGGTCGACGGCGGAGCGGCCGGCCACCGCGCCGACGTCGTCGACGGAGAACCGGATGCCGAGCAGCGCAGCCGTCCGGAGCACCTCCTGGGTGTCGGCGGTGAGGCTGTCCATGGTGGCGCGGATCATCGCGAGCAGTGGGCGTGGGGCGTCGATCGGGGTGGCGTCGGGGATGTCGGCCACACCGTCGACCACCCGCAGCGCGCCCCTGCGCAGCAGGGCCGTGGTCAGCTCGTGGGCGTAGCGGGGGTTACCCGCCGAGATGGCGACCACCTCGGCCAGGTTCGGCCCGAGGGACACCCCCACGAGGCCGGTGACCACCTGCTCGACCACGTTCGCGGGCAGGGCCTCAAGGTGGAGCAGGTGACCCTGCCGGGCCTGGACGGCGCGGCGCAGTCGCGCCAGTTCCGGGGCGCCCGGCTCCAGCCGGGCGGCTGCCACCACCAGCAGGGGCAGCCGGCGGGTGAGGGCGACCAGCCGTTCCCAGAAGGGGGCACCGGATCCGTCGACGCCGTGCAGGCCGTCGAGGACCAGCAGGAGGGGAGCGGTCGAGCAGGCGGCGCGTACCTCGGCCAGCACCCGCTCGGTCACCGCCGGGGTGGCGGTCCCGACCACCCCGGCGATCCCGTCGGGCCCGGTGGCGGGCGGGTTACCTCCGGCAAGGTCGGCCGCCAGCCCCAGCGCCCGGGTCACCGTCGAGAGCGGCACCTGCTGGTCCGGCTCCTCGGCGAGCCCCCAGGCGACCCGGCATCCCCGCCCGGCGGCGTCGTCGAACGCGGCGTGGAGCAGCCTGGTCTTGCCGATGCCGGGTTCGCCCTCGACCCAGACGACGGTGCCCTGACCGGCGGCGACCGCCGCGACGAGTTCCCGTAGCTGCCGAAGTTCGGGGTCACGGCCGGGGAGGGCCGCCGGACGCGGCCCGTCCCGCGTCGTCCGGTTCGCGAACCCTGCCGGCACTCCCGGCCCGTCGCGCGACGGTGACGGCTCCCCGGAGACGATCCCGTGCAGCCGGACGAGGGCAGCGCCAGGTTCGACGCCGAGCTCGGCGTGGAGCGTTTCCCGGGCCGCCCGGTACACCTCCAGCGCCTCGGTCCGCCGCCCGCTGCGGTGCAGGACGTGCATCAGCAGCTCGTGCAGGGGCTCGTGCAGGGGGTGGTCGCGGACCAGCACGGCGAGATCGGCCACCACGCCGTCGTCGCCCATCTCGACGAGGGTCCGGGCCCGCTGCTCGGCGGCGTCGAGCCGCCGCCCGGCGAGCCGGATCCGCTCCGCGTCGAGACGATCGCCGGTGAGCCCGGCGTACGCCTCGCCGTGCCAGAGCCGCAGCGCCTCGTCGAGCCGGGCCACGGCCCCCGTCCGGTCGCCGGCCGCACGCAGCCGCTCCGCCTCGGCGCCGAGCGCCTCGAACCGTTCGCTGTCCAGGTCCTCCGGGCGTAGGCGCAGGGCGTAGCCGCCCGGACCGGAGGTCAGCGACCCGGGCCCGAGGCTACGACGTAACCCGGAGACGTACGTGTAGACACTGCCCACCGCGGTGGTCGGCGGCGACGGTCCCCACACCCCCGCGACCAGCTCGTCCCGCCCGACGTCGCGCCCGAGGGCGGTGGCGAGCAGCGCGAAGATCACTCGTTGCCGGGCCGGACCCAGCGACAGTTCCCGGTCACCGCGCCAGGCCCGGACCGGCCCGAGGACGGACACCCGCAGCGGCTCTTCCTGTGTGGTCAGCATCGACCCTCCGCCGTGCGGGGCGGGAGGGGAATGCCACGACGGACGACACCGGTCACGGGAGGTCGGGCCTTCCCTCGCCGACGAGCCCGGACCGGGACAGGTGCGGTTGGGTCGGATTGCCCGGCAGGCTCGGCCGGATCCGCCCGAGCAGTGCCCGCAGCCGGTCGATCCACTGCGGGCCGATCCGGCGCTCCCGCAACGCCGTGTGGGCGATCTCCGCCGCTGTCTCGAAGTCGCCCCGCCGCTCGTGGCTGTGCGCGGCTATCCAGCGCATCTCACCCGCCAATTCCGGATCGGCGGTACGCGCGGCGACCCAGCCGGCCTCGGCTGCGGCGTTCCGATCCGCGCGCAGCAGCAGCCGGGCCAGCCACGCGGTGAGCGTGAGCCGCCGGGCGGGGGCGAGGGCGTGCTGGGCATGAGCGTGCGCGAGTGCGGCGACGGCGATCTGCGGTGCCGCTTCGGCGACCCGTTCGACGTGATCGGCCAGCCAGCCGCCGAAGCAGTCGTCGACCGGCACCTCCCCGGCGAGCGTCAGCGCCACCACCCGCTCGGGTGCGGTGCCCGCCGCGGCGAGCCGCTCCGCGTACCGACGGCAGAGGGTGACCCGGAGCGCGGCGGGGGTGCTCCCGCACAGGGCGCGGACCACGACCCGGTGCCGGAAGCGCAGCCGGTCTCCGGGCGCGAGGATCCCGGCGGCACGTACCGGAGCCAGCATCCGGGCAAGATCGTCGAGGTGGTGGTCGGTGGCGGCGGCCACCTCGGCCATCGTGCAGCCGGCCGGCTGCGTGCCCGGCGACCGCACCTCGTACGCGCTGAGGAACGCGACCGCCCGCAGCACCTGGCGGGTGTCCTCCGGGTACGGGGCGAGGTGTGCCCCGACCGCTGCGACCAGACCGGCCGCCGGGAACGGATCGCTCGCGGTCAGAGCGAGCTGCCGCAGGTATTCCGGGTGCCCGTCGGCATCGTCGATGATCCGGGCCAGTTCCTGGGGCTCGGGCGGTTGCGGAGCGACCGCCCGGACCAGCGCGCCCGCCGAGCCGGAGTCCAGCGGACCGAGCGTGACGATCTCGGCGGCGGACCGTCCGGCCGCCGGTCCCGAGCCGGACCGGACGGCGGCGACCAGCAGGAGCGGTAGCTCGCTCGCCTGCCCGCCCAACATGGCCCAGGCCCGCAGCGTGGTCGGGTCGGCCCAGTGCAGGTCGTCGACGACGAGGACGAGCGGGCCCTCGGCTGCGGCACGCCGGACCAGCTCCACCGCCCGTTCTGCCGCGTCGGCGTCCGCCCGGTCCGTGCCTTCGGCGTCCGCCCGCCCGGTGCGACGGGCGTCGTCGGGCCGCTCCGGCGAGACGGACGCGGCGACCAGCGCCTCCACCGTGGGATGGTCCGGTCCGGCCCCCAGGGCGGATTCGACGCAGTCGCTCAGGGTGCCGAGTGGGACGTCCCGGGCGACCTCGTCCCCGACCGCCCAGCCGACGCGGCACCCGTTCGGGGCGGTGCGCAGCGCGGCCGTGAGCAGGGCGGTCTTGCCGATGCCGGCGGGACCTTCGACCAGGATGTCCCCGCCCCGCCCGGCGGCGACCTCGGTCACGGCCCGGCGCAGCCGGTGTAGTACCGCGTCCCGGCCGAGCAGCGGAGCCGTGCCGGTCCGGGTACGAGATCCGGGCCCGGCCGCCGGGACGCCTCCGGGGGGAGTTCCCGGCCCGCCGGCCGGCTCGGACGGTACGCCCCCGGGCCGCGTGCCGCCGCCCGTCACCACGGACCGGCTCGCGGGTCGGCCCGTCTCCGGTGGCGCGGCGGCGAGTCCGGCCCGCAGGTTCTCCCGGTGCGGACGGTCCGGCGTCAGCTCACGCAGAAGATGGGCGGCCTCATCGAGGCGTCCGCTCCCGGTCAGCAACTCGGCGTACCGCTCGGCGGTGGCGAGCCGCAGCTCGGCCAGACGCAGCCGCTGTCGCTCGGCGAACGGCCCGGGGACCCCGGCGAGCGCCTCGCCACGCCACAGGCGCAGGGCCGTCGCGACGGCGGCCAGCTCGGCGTCGGTGTGCCCGGCGGACCGTTGCCGCCGGGCCGTCTCGCGCAGCGACTCGAACCTGAGGACGTCGACCGAGTCCGGCGGGAGGTGCAGCTGGTACATGCCGCCGCCGGAGCTGAACAGCCGACCCGCCGCCCACCGGCTCCGGGCCGGCTCCAGCATCTGGCGCAGGGTGGAGACGTAGGTGTAGATGTTGCCGTTCGCGCTGGGCGGCGCGTCCTCACCCCAGACGGCGTTGACCAGTTGGTCGCGGGAGACACGCTGCCCGGTGTGCAGCGCGAGCACGCAGAGCACGGCGGTACGACGTGCCGAGCCGAGCACGAGCTCGCTGCCGTCCCGCCAGGCCCGCACCGGACCCAACAAACGGAGGTCGATCCCCACCTGCTCCGCTGACATGGCTGCCCTTGGCTCGCTGCTCTGAGTGCCTGACCCCGGCGAAGTGGTCGGGAAGAACCTGGCCTCCCGCTACCGGCGGAATCTCGGCGAATGCCCCACCCGCCCGCTTACTC
>NZ_SMKJ01000216.1:0-12751 GCF_004348615.1 Micromonospora sp. KC207 | reverse complement strand
GGATCACCCCGAACGCGAACCCGGCCCGGGTGAAGTACTGGTTACTGCTGCCCGGGTGCCCCACCAGCAGGTAGGCCGCCGGGCCGGCGAGCGCCCCGCCGAGCAGGAACACCTGCACCGGCTCCAGCCGCCACCGGCGCAGCCGCAGCAGCGCCAGCACCCCGGCCAGCCGGAGCTGGAGGCTCAGCAGGAACGCGACGAACACCGCCGCCCACAGCAGCGCGGTCGTTCCCGCCGGGCGACCGGTCCCGACGTACGGGCGCAGCCCCGAGAACGGGTCGACGGTCACCCCGTGGCTCTCGAACGCGAACAGCACGGCGGTGGCGAAGAGCTGCGCGGCCAGCGTCAGCCCGGCCGCCGCCAGCACCGCCCGGGGCAGGGTGCGACGGAACGCCAGCGACACCGCCGCGGTGAACGCCAGCGCGGCCAGCACCACCGGCACCGAGCTGGCCTTCGCCCCCGTGGAGGCGGCCAGGAACAGCGCCGCGAGCACCCACGCGCCGCGACCCAGCGCCGGCACCGCCGAGCCCCGGGCCCGGCCGACCAGCTCACCGAGCGCGGCCACCAGCGGCAGGAGCAACACCCAGCTGTACGTCATCGACGGGCTGCCCCAGACGATGAACGTGGCCTGGGTGCCGAAGAGCTGGCGTACCCCGTTCTCGTAGCCGAACTCGCCGACGGTGAACATCAGCGCGGCGGCGGCCACCCCCGCGTACGCCCGGCCGGTGACCCGCCAGCCGACGACCGCGACCAGCACGGCGGCGAGCGCACAGAGCGTCGGCACGCCCAGCCGGAAGAAGACGGTCGGCAAATCCACGCCGCTGACCAGGCTGCCCGCCGCGAGGTGGGCGAAGCCGAACCAGTGGTAGTGCAGGGGTTCCCCGGCGACCTGCGGCACGTCGAGCGGGACCTGGTGGGTGGCCGCCCCGGCGAGGGAGAGCTGGAACGCGAGGTCGATGTACTGCGCCTGCCCCTCGTCGGTGGGCAGCACCGGGTTGACCCGCAGGAACGACTCGTACAGGTAGAGGGTGAAGCCGACGACGACCCCCGCGAGGGACCAGGCCCAGCCGGTCGGCACCGGGACGTGGCCGGTGGCGCGCCAGTGCCGGCGCAGCCGGGGCACGGCGGCGAACGGCACGAGCACCGCCAGGGGCCACAGCCACAGCAGGTGGGGCAGGCCGGCGGCGGTGAACGCCGCCCACCCGGCCAGCTCCAGCACCAGGCCGACGGCCGCGCCGAACGCCAGGTCCTCGACCAGGGTGTGCGGCCGGCGGCGCAGCGCGCGGAACACCAGCGTGCCGGGGAGCAGCACGGCCAGCAGGGCGTACCCGGTCCAGCGGGCCAGGTCGGGCACGGGGGTCCCGGTGGCGAGCAGCACGGCGGCGACGACGGCGTAGCCGGCGGCGGCCGGGGCGTACCGCAGGGCTGTGGACCACCTGAAGGGCCCGCTGCCCACGATCCGGTCGCCCGGCTCGTCGGCGGTCGCGGGGCCCGGCGCGGCGTCGTCCGCGCGGCGGCGGGGGCCGGTCGGGTCGGCGCCGCCGGTGGCGAGCGCGGTCACCGGAGGCTGTCGGCCAGCTCGGCCGCGCCGCCGGTCGCCGGCCCGTCGGCGTCTGCCGCGCCGGGCTCGGCGGTGTCGCTGGCCACGAAGTACGCCGGGCGGCCCTGTACGGCCGTGTAGATCCGGGCCACGTACTCGCCGAGCAGGCCGAGGCAGAGCAGTTGCACCGCGCCGAGGAAGAGGATCGCCAGGTACAGCGAGGGCCAGCCGGTGACCGTGGAGCCGCCCAGCCAGGCGGCGACGGCGACCACCACCAGCACCCCGCACACCGTCACCCCGAGCAGCCCGAGCCAGGTGGCCACCCGCAGCGGCGCGGCGGAGAAGCTGGTGACGCTCTCGGCGGCGAGCCCTACCATCCGGGACAGCGGGTACTTCGTCCGGCCGGCGGCGCGTTCCTCGCGCTGGTAGGTGACCTCCCCGCTGGGGAAGCCGAGCCAGGGCACCACCAGCCGCAGCACGGGACTGCGCTCGGGCAGCTCGCGCAGCGCCTCCACGGCCGCCCGGCTGAGCAGCCGGAAGTCACCGGCCTGGGCGGGCACCTGCTTGCCGACCAGCCGGCGCACCAGCCGGTAGTAGCCGGCGGCGGTCCACCGCTTGAAGCGGGTGTCCCGGCTGCGGTCGGCGCGCACCCCGTAGACGATGTCGAGGCCGTCGGCGCGGGCCCGGCGGAGCATCTCGGCGACGGTCTCGGGCGGGTCCTGGAGGTCGGCGTCGAGGCTGACCACGTACCGGCCCCGGGCCCGCAGCACCCCGGCGAGCAGGGCCGCCTGGTGACCGCTGTTGCGGCGCAACCGCAACAGCCGTAGCTGCGGCCAGCGGGCGCGTAGCCCGGCCAGGCCGGCGGGGGTGCCGTCGGTGCTGCCGTCGTCGACCACCAGCACCTCGTACGGCTCGCCGAGGGCGTCGAGGACGGCCCGCAGCCGCCGGGCGAACAGCGGCAGCACGCTCTCCTCGTTGAACATCGGGACCACGACGGACAGTGCCGGCTCCGGTCGCGTCACGGGGCGGGCCTCCGTCTCGTCTGCGGCGCTCGGACAGCCGAACGCTACCAGCCGGGCCGGTGCCGGCAGGCCCCCGCGCGTCGACCCGCGACCGCCGGACTGTGCCCCGGCCGCAGGTCAGTTCCCGCAGGTCGTCGCGGGTAAACCGGGGACCGGCACCGGGGACCGGCCGGTCGGGCGGGCCCGGCCGGCGAGCACGTCGGCCAGGGCGGTCATCGACGCGGCGCTGGAGGAGTACGTCGCCAGCAACGTCGGCGACTTCGCCTTCGCCAGCAGGTACGGGGTGTCCATCGCGACGGTCACCGCCGCGTTCGCGTCGAGGTCGCCGGTGCCGTCGCCGTACCCGACGAGGTGCACCCGGGTGCCGCCGCTCGGGACCACCTCGACCCCGGCGGCGGTCAGCGCACCGGTCAGCAGGTTCCGGGTCTTCTCCCGGCCGCCGGAGGAGGTGACGGTGACCGGGGCGCGGACCCCGGACGTGCAGGAGCCGCGCAGCACGGTGACCGCTCCGGCCGCGAGTGCCGCGGCGGCGCGGCGGTGCTCCGGGCTGTTCAGGGTGGACATCTCCGGGGCGGGCGCGCCGGCCAGGGTGAACTTCATGGTCAGCACCCGGGTCACCGCCTCGACCAGCCGGGCCCGGGGCAGCGAGCCGTCGCGCAGCGCGGCGAGCAGCCCGTCGTACGCCTGGGTGACGTTGGGGGGCATCAGGATCAGGTCGTTGCCGGCCTTGAGCGCCCGCACCGCCGCCTCCCCCGGCGACCAGCGCTTGGCGGGGGGCATGTTCATGCCGTCGGTGATCACCACACCCTTGAAGCCGAGCTGGCCGCGCAGCACGTCGGTGAGGATCTTGTGGGAGAAGGTCGCCGGGGTGCCCGGGTCGATGGCGGTGACATCGAGGTGGGCCGACATCACCGCGAGGGCCCCGGCGTCGATGCCGGCGGAGAACGGCGGGAACGCCGTGGAGTCCAGCACCTTCCGGCTCTGGCCGATCACCGGGAGGTCCTGGTGCGAGTCGACGGCGCTGAGCCCGTGCCCCGGGAAGTGCTTGACGCTGGCTGCCACCCCGGCGCCCTGCAACCCCCGCACCGCGCCGGCCACCTGGGCCGAGGCCCGCTTCGGGTCCGCGCCGAACGACCGGGAGCCGATCACGGTGCTGCGGGTGACGAGCACGTCGGCGACCGGGGCGAAGTCCAGGTTGATCCCCATCGCGGCCAGCTCGGCGCCGGCGGACCGCCAGGCGGCCTCGGTCAGCGCCGGGTCGCCGGCCGCACCGGCAGCCAGCGGGCTGGGCAGCAGGGTGACCCCGTCGGTGATCCGGGTGACCACCCCGTACTCCTGGTCGGTGCCGATCAGCAGCGGCGCCGCGCCCGCGGCCAGCTTGCCGGCGGCGTCGCGCAGGCCGGTGGTCAGCTCGCGAACCTGCTTCGGGTTGTCGACGTTGGTGGTCTCCTGGTTGCCGGCGGTCGGGTCGTCGGCGCTGAAGCCGACCAGGATGAGCCCGCCCAGCCGGTACCTCGCCACCATCTCCGCCGGGGTGTCGACCCCGGCGAGGGCCCGGTTGCCGGCGGCGGAGCCGGTGGAGACCTTCGTCGCGTTGTCGCCGTACGCGTAGGGCATCAGGACCTGGCCCACCAGGTCCTCGTCGGCGAGGGTGCCGACCAGGGCGGCGGCGCGGGCGGCCGGGTCGGCGGTCGCGGTCGGTGCGCCCGACGGGGTCGGGCCGGCCGCGGCGGCGCTGGCCGACGGGGCGGGACGGGGCCGGTCCGGCTCCCCCGTGCATCCGGTGAGGAGCACGGCGGTCAGGGCGGCGAGCGCGACGCCGGCACGTCGCGAGGAATTCGACACGCGGTCCATCCCACCAGTTCACCCCTTATCGGGGCAACTCGGTTCAGCCGACCCGGGTGAGCAGCGTCACCGGGGCGCCGTCGCCGGCGTACCGGTAGGGCTCCAGCTCGGCGTCCCAGGCGGTGCCGAGCGCCTTGTCGAGCGCGTGGGCCAGCGCCTCGGGGGCCCGCGCGGCGGCCATGATGCCGCGCAGCCGGTCCTCGCCGAGCTGGATGTCGCCGGCCGCGCCGACGGTGGCCCGGAACAGGCCGCGCCCCGGGACGTACATGAAGCGTTCGCCGTCGACGCCGGCGCTCGGTTCCTCGGTCACCTCGAAACGGATCATGGGCCACTGCCGGAGGGCAGCAGCCAGCTCGGCGCCCGTCCCCGGGCGACCGGTCCACCCGCACTCGGCGCGGCGGGCGCCGGGGTCGACGGGCTGGGCCGTCCACTGCAGGTTGACCGGCGCGGCGAGGACGCGCGCGATCGCCCACTCGACGTGTGAGCACACGGCGAGCGGGGTCGAGTGGACGTATACGACGCCACGCGTTGGCACGGTGACCTCCCGGAGAGCGAGGTGCGTCTTCCCCTACGACCTCGACACCCGAGTGGCTGTTGGAACACATGATGACTGGTGGGACGGATGGTGCGCCAGAGAATCGGAAAATTCGCCGCCCGGACGGGGCGGAATGCCGGGCCGGCGGCCACGGTTGTGCTCTCCGACAGTCGCGGTGACCAGCCAGGCATCGTGGTCGTGTACAGTTTTCTCGGCGGCTTGTGCCGCGCACATCTTCGGCGGGCCGAGGCTCTTCCCGAGCGTCACCCGTCACAGCCCCCGGACGTTCCCGTCCTCCCGTACGTCTCCAAGGAGTACCTCCGTGGCGAGCAACACCTCTAAGACCGCGCGCGCGTCAGTCCGGGCCGGCCAGGCTGGCCAGGGTGGGGCCCTCAGCGTGCTGGGCGAGTTCAAGTACGTCATCCCGCTCAACGGCGGCAAGCACGCCTACGTGCGGAATCTGACCAACGGCAAGACCGCGCACCTGCGCACCGACTCCGAGGCCTTCGTCGAGGAGATCCGGGTGCTGGCCGCCGCCGGTCACGCCGCCAAGATCCGGGCCGAGCTGAACAACCTCGCCGCCGCGCACCCGGACCACGGCTGGGACGCCACCGAGAAGCGCCTCGCCGAGGCCGGCGTCTTCGGCGGCTGAGCCCGCCCGCGACACCTGCGACACCCGAACCGCCCGCCGGGCCACCCGGCGGGCGGTTCGCCGTCTCTGCCCGCCCCCCACCGGGCTTCGCCGTCTCCGCCCGCCTCACCAGGCACGGGAAGGTGAGAAGGGGACCCTTCTCTACCGCAGGCGCAACAAAGGGCCCTTCCTTACAGATGGTTGGCGTGGTGTCATGGCGGGTAGCCGGTGTTACCGCCGGGTCACCCGGCAATGAAGTTTCCGTGGCGGCCCAGGGGGAGGCGGCGATGCCGGAACACGTCGAGGTGCGGCTCGAAGACGACGTGCACCTGCACGTGGCGGCGTCCGGGCCGCCCGACGCCGAGGTCACCGCGGTCCTGCTGCACGGCTGGACGCTGGACGGGCGGAGCTGGCACCGCCAGCAGGCCGAGCTGCGCGAGCGGTTCGGCGACCGGGTCCGGGTGGTCACGTACGACGCCCGGGGGCACGGCCGGTCCGGCTGTATGGCGCTGCGCACCGCCACCCTGGCCCAACTCGGCGACGACCTGGCCGCCGTGCTCGACGCCGTCGCCCCGGCCGGGCCGGTGGTCCTGGTCGGGCACTCCATGGGCGGCATGACGATCATGGAGTACGCGCACCGGCACCCCGGCCACTTCGCTGCCCGCGCGGCAGGGCTGGTGTTCGTCTCGACCACCGCCGAGGGGCACACCCACACCGTGTACGGCCTCTCCCCTCGCATCGCCCGGCTGATCCGGCTGGCCGAGACCACCGGCGCCGGGGTGCTGGCCCGCTGCGGCGCGTGGCGTCCGCCCCGGGCGCTGCTGCGCGCCCTGCGACCCAGCATCCGCTGGATGCTCTTCGGCGACCACTGCGACCCGACCGACCTCCGGCTGGTCACCTCGGCGGTGGCCCGGGCCACGCTGCGCTCGATCGGCGGGTTCCGGGCCTCGATCGGGGCCCAGCACCGGCTGGACACCCTCGCCGCGCTGGCCCACCTGCCGGCGGCGGCGCTGGTCGGGGACCGGGACCGGCTCACCCCGCCGCCGTGCGCCGAGTCGATCGCGGCGGCCCTGCCGGCGACCGAGCTGACGGTCTGCCCGGGTGCCGGGCACATGCTGATGATGGAGCGGCCCGAGCAGGTGAACGCGGCCCTGGCCGGCGTGCTGGGTCGGGCGCTGGCGGGCGCGCGGAGCGGGCTTCTGCCGGGCTGAACAGTGGCACGGTCGACGGCCTGCCGACGTGGGGTGGATCGCGGCAGCGGCATGGCCCCGCGAACCCGTCGGCCGCTGGCCGTACCCTCACCCGGTCACCCCGGCGCGCCGCCCGCGCCCCTGGCGTGGCCGCCGCCGTCTGCGAGGAGCCGTACGTTGATCGACCGCACCACCCTGGAGCAGGAGATGACCGCCGAGCAGCGGCATCTCGACCGGGTGTACGCCCGCCTCGCCGAACTGCGCCGCCTGGCCGCCCAAGCCGAGAAGGACGGCTACCGCCTGGCCCGGGTGGGCAACTTCGGAGCGCTCGTCGAGCGGGACGCGATGGTCTTCCACGCCGCCCAACGCCGGCACGTGCTCGACGCCGAGCACGAGGGGCTGGTCTTCGGCCGGCTGGACCTGCGGGAGGGGCAGGTGCTGCACGTCGGGCGGCTCGGGGTGCGCGGCGAGGACGCCGAGACTCTCGTGGTGGACTGGCGGGCCCCGGCCGCCGCCGCCTTCTACCAGGCGACCCCCGCGCAGCCGCTGGGGGTGGTGCGCAGGCGCACCATCTCCTCGTCGGCGGAGCGGGTGACCCGGATCGAGGACGACCTGCTGGACCCGGCGGCGGCCCCGCCGGACATGGCGGTGGTGGGCGACGGCGGGCTGCTGGCCACCCTGTCCCGGGCAACCGGGCGGGGGATGCGGGACATCGTGGCCACGATCCAGCGGGAGCAGGACGAGGCGATCCGCTCCCCCGCCTCCGGGGTCACGATCGTCTCCGGGGGCCCGGGGACGGGCAAGACGGCGGTGGCCCTGCACCGGGCGGCGTACCTGCTCTACTCCGACCGCAGCCGGTACGCCGGCGGCGGCATCCTGGTCGTCGGCCCGTCGGCGGTGTTCGTGGAGTACATCGCCTCGGTGCTGCCGTCGCTGGGCGAGGAGGCGGCGACGCTGCACTCGCTCGGCTCGCTGTTTGCGGGGATGAGCGCGATGCGCACCGACCCGCCCGAGGTGGCGGCGGTGAAGGGGTCGCTGCGGATGCGCCGGGTGCTGGAGCGGGCGGTGCGGGACGCGGTGCCGGGCGGGCCGGGCGAGCTGCGCCTGCTCTACCGGGGTGAGCTGCTGCGGCTGGACCGCCGGGAGCTCGACGGCATCCGGGACCGGGCGCTGAGCCGGGGGGCCCGCCGTAACGAGTCGCGCCGGGCGGGCTTCGACGGGGTGTTCGCGGCGCTGTGGGCGCAGGCCCGCCGGCTGAACATCGGCCGGCTGCCGGAGCAGCGCGCGTTCGAGGACGAAATCGCCGAGCGGCCCGAGTTCCGGGAGTTCCTCAAGGCGTGGTGGCCGCGCCTGCACCCCCGGCACGTGCTGGGCTGGCTGGCCCGCCCCGACCGGCTGCGCCGGTACGCCGCCGGGGTCCTGTCCCGGGCGGAGGTCGGCCTGCTCGCCGACGCGTACCGGGCGCTGGACGTCGAGGGGCTCACGATCGCCGACATCGCCCTGCTCGACGAGCTGGACGCGCTGCTGGGCAAGCCGGTGCAGCCGAGGCGGGCGAAGCGGGACCCGTTCCAGCTCGCCGGGGGCGTGCGGGAGCTGAGCACGCGCGCCGACCGGCAGCGGGCGGCCCGGGAGGCGGCCCGGGAGCGGCCCGAGGACTACCGCGACTACGCGCACGTGGTGGTCGACGAGGCGCAGGACGTCTCGCCGATGCAGTGGCGGATGATCGGCCGGCGCGGCCGGCTGGCGTCCTGGACGGTGGTGGGCGACCCGGCGCAGACCGCGTGGACGGGGGACCCGCAGGAGTTGACCCGGGCCCGGGACGCGGCGCTGGGCCGGCGACGCCGGCACCAGTTCGAGCTGACCACCAACTACCGCAACTCGGCGGAGATCTTCGCGGTGGCGGCGGCGGAGATCCGCCGGCTCTACCCGGACCTGACGCTGCCCCGGGCGGTGCGGTCCACCGGCGTGGCCCCGGTCGCGCTGACCGTGCCGGCGACGGAGCTGGAGGCGGCCACCGTCGCGGCGGTCGTCGACCTGCTCGGCGAGGTGGAGGGCACGGTCGGGGTGATCACGCCGGTGCCGCGTCGGGACGAGGTGGCCGGCTGGCTGGCCGGCCGGGCCGCGCCGCGCCTTCAGGTGGTGACCAGCCTCGAGGCCAAGGGCATGGAGTACGACGGGGTGGTGCTGGTCGCTCCGGGCGCTATCCGGGCCGACCCGGGTTCCGGCGTGCGGACGCTGTACGTGGCGTTGTCCCGGGCCACCCAGCGCCTCGTCACGATCGATCCGGCGGGCTGATCGGGGCCCGGCCGCTCACCGGCCCCGGCCGCCACCCACCATTTGCATACATAGCAATGTGAGCATAGGTTGGATCGGGCTCGAGTCGCGGACGGAGGGTGTGGGCGTGGGCGCAGGTCATGACCACCACCACGGTACGGCGGCGAACGCCTCGGACCGCCATTCGGGGCGGCTTTGGGCAGCGTTCACGCTGCTCGCCGTGCTGATGATCATCGAGACGGCCACCGCGCTCGACACCGGCTCGCTGGCGCTGCTCTCCGACGCCGGGCACATGTTCACCGACGTGCTCGGCATCGGCATGGCGCTCGCCGCGATCACCGCCACCCGCCGGGCCACCGCCGACCCGCAGCGCACGTTCGGGCTCTACCGGCTGGAGGTGCTCGCCGCACTCGGCAACGCCCTGCTGCTCAGCGGCGTCGCCGTCTACGTTCTCGTCGAGGCCGCCCGCCGCTTCGGCGACCCGCCCGCGGTGACCACCGGCCCGATGCTCGCGGTGGCGGTGCTGGGCCTGCTCGCCAACGTCGCCGTGTTCGCCCTGCTGCGCAGCGGGGCGAAGCAGAGCCTCAACCTGCGCGGGGCGTACCTGGAGGTGCTGGGCGACCTGCTCGGCTCGGTCGGGGTGATCGGGGCGGCAGCACTGATCATGGTCACCGGCTGGTCGTGGGCGGACCCGGCGGTGGCCGTCGCGATCGGCGTGTTCATCCTGCCCCGCACCTGGCGGCTCGGGCGGGCCGCGGTGCGCATCCTGGTCCAGGCCGCGCCGGAGCACCTCCAGGTGACCGCAGTGCACGACCGGCTGGCCGCGGTGCCCGGCGTGGTCGAGGTGCACGACCTGCACGTCTGGACGCTGACCTCCGGCATGGAGGTCGCCTCGGCCCACCTGACCATGGCGCCCGGAGCGGAGGTCGGCGCGGTGCTGACCGCCGCCCGCACCGCCCTGCACGAGGACTTCCGCATCGAGCACGCCACCTTGCAGGTCGAGCCGGGAGCGTCCTGCGACGGCTGTGGGCCAGCCGGCTGGTAGGGCCGACGCCAACAATTTTCACGGCTTTTGTAGTCATTTGCCTGATTTAAGCGGTTTCGTCCGCGTACCCTCCGTCACGGACGCAGCGCTGGTCCCACCGGCACCGGTAGGCTCGGTCCCGGCCTCCGCCGGGCGGCGCCCTCCGGCGCCTGCGGTGGCCGCCGCCTAATCGCCTTCGGGCGAGCCGGGGAACCACGTTCGTGGGGTGCATCCGCCTGAGCGGTAGGGATCTTCCGTCCCGAACCCGTCAGCTAACCCGGTCGGCGGCTGACGGAAGGACACGCACATGCCAGTAGTGGCACCTGTAGGACGGATCGCCGCCCGGGTGGCGGCGGCACTGGTGCTGACGCTCGCCGTCGGCCTCGGGATCGCGCCGGTGGCGCCGGCCGGGGCCGCACCGCCCGTCGGCCTGCTCGCCGCCGCTCCCGGCGACGACGAGGAGGGCGGCACCCCCGCCCTGCGCGCCCAGCTCGAGGCGGCCAGCAAGGGGTACCTGGAGGCCAAGACCGCCCTCGACCGCTCGGTGAAGCGGCAAAAGCAGCTCGGCGGCCAGCTCAAGGCGGTCGAGGCCGAGCTGGTCACCCGCGGCGCCAAGGTCGGCGAGATCGCCGGCGTGGCGTACAAGAAGGGACGCCTCACCGCCGCCTCCGCGCTGCTCAACAGCAACTCCCCCGAAGGCTTCCTGGACCGGGCCGCCGCGCTCGACGCGGTCGCCACCAAAGAGGACCGCGCGCTGCGCGAGCTGCTGGCGACCCGGGACGAGGCGACCAAGACCCGGCAGGGGATCGACGGCGAGATCCGCGAGCAGCGCAAGCAGGTCGCGCTGATGGGCAAGCGCAAGGAGCAAGCCGAGCGGGCACTCACCGTGGCCAACAACAAGGCCAGCAGCAGCGGCGGGTCCAGCCCGGGCGGCACCTCCAGCGCGAACGCCACCCCCGCGAAGCGCAACGCCGACGGCTCCTGGCCGGCGGAGTCGTGCAGCGTCAACGACCCCACCCCGGCCAACGGCTGCATCACCCCGCGCACCCTGCACGCGCTCAACCAGGCCAAGGCCGCCGGCTTCACCCGGTACGTCTCCTGCTACCGCCCCGGCGGCTCCGGCGAGCACCCCAAGGGCCGGGCCTGCGACTTCGCCGCGCAGAAGGGCGGCTTCGGCGGCGTGGCCACCGGCGGGGACCGCACCTACGGCAACAACCTCGCGGCGTACTACGTCCGCAACGCCGACCGGCTCGCCGTGCTGTACGTGATCTGGTTCAAGCAGATCTGGCTGCCCAGCAGCGGCTGGAAGGCGTACAGCGGCGGAAACGGGGACCCGTCAAGCGACCACACCAACCACGTGCACCTGTCGGTGATCTGACCCGCGCCCCGGCGGCCTTCCCGCTTCGACGGGCCGCCGGGGCGTTACGCCGCCCGGCCCAGCACCTCGCCCAGCCGCCGGGCCAGCCCGAGGTGCGCGGAGCGGGCCTGCCGGAAGGCGTACGGGAACAGCGGCGCCGGGGCGGCCAGGGTGATCTCCACGTCGACGCGGACGATGCCGCCCGGCTCGTCACGCAGCCGGGTTCGGTTACGCACCGTAGTGGCAGGCCGCTGTCGGGCCACCGTGACGATCTCGTCGTCGGTCACCACCAGCACGTCCGCCTGGTACGTCACGCCAAAGCGCAGCGGACCGGCGGCGAGCTGGTCGGTGATCGCGTAGCTGGCCAGGGACCCAGGCCGGGGCGGCAGCCGGCGCACCCGCGTGATCAGCGGATGCAGCTCGGTCTGCCGGGCGGGGTCGCCGAGCAGCGCCACCGCCTCGGCACGCGGGCAGCGGGCCTGAACGGAGTACTGAAAGCTGTCCCGCCGGAGCATCCCTCGATCGTCCCCCACCCGAGGGCACGAGGGAAGGGCTCATCGGCACGAGCCCGCACGCGAGGGCCGGGGCGCCGGTGGCGGTCAGGCTCCCGGCAGCACCTCGGGGGTGGCGGTGCCGGCGTAGTAGGGCTCCGGGGCGCCGAAGAGGCCGAGCAGGCCGGTCACCCAGAGCTGCCGGTGCACGAACCGGCTCGGCTCGGTGACGACCAGCTTCACGCCGCTGACCTCGGCGGTCTGGAAGCCGGCCACCATCGCACTGATGCCGACAGAGTCGATGAAGGTGACGAGGCGCATGTTCAGCTCGATGCGGGCGGGCCGCCCCTTGGCGAGCACCTCGGCGATGGCTTCACGCACCTCGTACGCGGTGTCGACGTCGATCTCACCGCGCGGGGCGATCTCGACGACACCACCGGACAGAACCGACTTCACGATCGACAGGCTCACGCGAGCACCTCCACTCGCCCGTTCACGGGCGCCTCATCAGTACGCGGGCCGCGACCGAGAGTATTCCTCCGATGGCCTCGGTCGCCACCCCTCGGGATGAGCAATTCGTGGATCAGGGCAATTCACGTTGCCCTTATCCGGACTAATCAATCCTGTTTGCCACCCGACCGGCCCGGGGGCCGATGTCGCCGACCCAGGGTAGCGGTCCGCTGCGACCTTCGTGTGCACCCGCACCCCGGCGTGGCCCACCCGGGCCCGTCCCGCGCCCTGCGATGCTGTCCGGGTTCACCCGACCGGCCACCCGGGCCCGGCCGGCCGTAACGCGGCCGTCGCCCGCCGGACCCGGCACAGTTGCCCGCCCCGCCTAGCAT
>NZ_SMKJ01000215.1:0-12753 GCF_004348615.1 Micromonospora sp. KC207 | reverse complement strand
AACAGCAGCACGCCGAGCAGCACCATGCCGGCGGAGTTGGCCAAGCCCACCGCGAGCACCCGGTCGGCGCGGGGCAGCAGCGCGGCGAGGGGGGCCACGGTCAGTGGCACGGCCAGCCAGCCGGCGGTGATGGCCACGGTGGCCGGCCGGGTGTCGCCTCGGGCGTAGAGGGCGCGGGAGAGCACCGCGAACAGCCCGTAGCCGAGCAGGCCGGGGGCAAAGCCGGCGATCGCGGCGGCCGCCGGGGCCGGGTCGTCGGGGTAGAAGAACGCGGCGACGGGGGCGGCGGTGCCGGCCAGGGCCGCCGCGCCGAGGCAGCTGAACAGCAGCACCCCCCGGGTGGTCGCGGCGAGGGTGTCCCGGTACGTCGGTTCGTCGCCGGCCGCCGACGCCGCCGCGAGGGTGGGGTACGCGGCCACCGCGAGCGGCACGGCGAGCACCGCCCAGGGCAGCAGGTACATCGTCTGGGCCAGGTTGAACACCTGCGGGGAGCCGGTGGGGCCGCCGGAGGCGCTCTTGACGACCACGGCGAGGGCGAGCTGCTGGGCTGCGACGGTGACCGCCCCGGCCGCCGCGAGCCCGCCGACCCGGGCGCGGACGTCGGCGTCGAACGCGTACCCGGGGCGCAGCCGCAGGCCGAGGCGGCGCAGTGGGATCAGCAGCGACAGCGACAGCACGACCACGCCGAGGGTGGTGCCGCCGGTCAGGATCAGCTCGCCGCCCCGACTCACCTCGGCGATGGTGGCCCCCCGCCCCTCCGTGCCGCCGAACGTGAGGTACACCACGATCACGGTGAGGCTGGACAGCAGCGGTGCGATGACGGGCCAGGCGAAACGGCGGTGCGCCTGGAGGACGCCGGTGAGCACGATGCCGATGCCGTAGAGCGGTAGCTGGGGGGCGAAGATCCGCAGCATGCGCGCCCCGGCGGCCAACTCGGCGGGGCTGCGGCCGGAGCTCAGCGCCTCGACGATCGGCCCGGCCAGCAGCGCGACCAGCGCCGCGAGGGGCACCAGCAGGGTCAGCGTCCAGGTCAGCAGGGCGCCGGCCGTCGCGCCGACGGCCCGCCGGTCCCCCGCCGCGACCGGGCCGGCCAGCAGCGGCACGACCAGACTGGCCAGCGCCCCACCGGCCACGATCTCGAAGATGATGTTCGGCGCGATGTTGGCGACCACGTACATGCCGCCGAGGTCGCTGCGCTCCACCACCCAGGTGAAGACGGCGGTGCGGCCGAAGCCGGCGAGCCGGCTGACCACGGTGAGCACCGCGATGAGGGCGGCCGCCCCGGCCACCCGGCCGGCGCCGGCGAGGGGTGCCGGGGTCTTCACGTCAGTCGGTGGCCTTCACGTCGGCCGCGGTGGCCCGCACGTCGGTCGGTCGCCTCACGTCAGTCGGTGCGCCGGCCCAGGGCATCCAGCTCGCGCAGCCCGGGGGTGGCCTGGATGACCTGGGTGAAGCTGACCTTCTCGCTGGCGGCGGTGAGGCCGGCGAGCACGGCGAGCACGGCGGCCCGGCCGAGCGGCCCGGTGCGGGCCGCGAGAGCCACCCCGAGCACCGCGCCGATCGCGTTGGCCCCGCCGTCGCCGACCATCACCTGCTCGTCGAGGTCCTCGGCGAGCAGGCCGGCGGCGGCGCCCACCGCCCCGGCGGCGATCCCGCCGTGCGGGCCGCCGGTCAGCGGCGCGCCGAGCAGCAGCGCGGACTTCAACGCCCGCCCGGGCCGCAGGTCGAGCAGGTTGAGCAGGTTGGCGGTGCCGGCGATCACCCCGGCGCCGAGAAGCACGTCCACGGTGCGCCCCACCGCGCCGTGCCGCTGACGGCGCGGGTGGGCGGCGACTGCCTGGTCGGCGGCGAGCAGCGCCGAGGCGGCCAGACCCGCCGCGCCCACCCCGACGATCTTGACGAGGCCGGCGGTGACCCGGCCCTCGCGCAGCGCGGCGAGGTGCCCGGCGAAGCCCTTGGCGGCCTTCTGCTCGGGTCGGGCGCCCACCACGTCGTCGTAGACCCCGACCGCTCCCCCGCCCACGCCGGCCACCAGCGCGGCGGCGCCTGCGGGGGCGCTGGCGGCACCGAACGCCCCGGCCGTGGCGGCACCGGCGGCGAGCGCCGGCCCGGCGGCGAGGGTGACGGTGCGGCCCCGGAAGTTGGTGCGCTCCAATGCCGGGGCGGCCGGCGAGGTGCGCACTTCGCGCAGCGCGTACCGGGCGGCGGCGACGCCGGCCCCGGCGATCAGTAGGCGGCCCAGCAGGCTCACGCGGTCACCCCGTTCGGCACGCCGCACGCGCGGCGGGAGAGGATCGGACACCCGGGTACGTCGTTCGCTCACTGGGGCAGTTTAGGCAGCAACGAGGAGGCGTTGTCGCCCACGCCGTACTGGCCGGCCTTCTTCTCCACGAGTTGCTGCACCAGGGCGAGGGTGGTGACCAACTGGCCCTGCGTGGTGTTGGCGTCGTCGACGGTGGAGACGGTCTGCGACAGCACCGGGTCGCCCCGGACGACGGCGACGACGTTGCCGCCGGCCGAGCCGTTGCCGGCCACCACGATCGCCCCGGTCCGGTCGAACTGCTCGGCGACCTTGACGACCGACTCGTCCTTCTTCGCGGAGTCCTTGTCCACGTACGGCTGGCCGCTGACCAGTACCACTGCCTCCGCCGGCCCGGCCACCTTCTCGTCGGTCGTCAGGTACCCGGCGTTGCTGTACGACGCCAGCACCGCCCGGCGGTCGGCGTCGGTGGCCGGGTTGGCACCCCCGGCGCGGTCCAGCAGCACGCTGGCCAGCAGTGCGCTGGATGTCTCCACCCCGTGCCCGTTGCCGGGCAGCCCCGAGGCGGGCGCGCTCGGCCGGGCGGCGGTGACGGCCAGCTCCATCAGGTTGTTGTTGTTGTCCGGGTTGACGAACTTGTCCTGCAGGTCGACCCGGCCGGTGACCTGGGCGCCGGCGAGCTGGAGCATCTTGAGCACGCCCTCGGTGTGCTCGCGCCCGCTGGGCAGGGTGAGCAGCAGCACGCGGCGGCCGGTGAGCTTGCCGGGCAGGACGACCTGGGCGATCTCGCCGGCGAACTGCTCCTCCAGCTCGATTTCCTTCTGCATGTTGTTGACCGCCTGGCGCATCTGCTGGTTGTCCTTGCTCAGCCCGTTGACCCGCTCCTTGAGCGAGTCGGCGACCGGGCCGTTGAGGGCGGCCGTGCCGACCACCAGGCCGATGGCAAGCGCCAGGAAGACCGCGGTCAGGGACACCACGTGGTAGCGGAAGTTGATCACGCTGACAGCCTCTTGATCGGTCGGGAGCTAGAAGAGCTGGCCGAGCTGGAACACAAAATTGTTCCACCATTCACTGACCACGCCCAGGTATGCCTTGCCGACGGTGGAGACCGCCACGGCCGAGGCCATCGCCGCCACCGCCGACAGGACCAGCAGCAGCAGCGAGGACCCGGAGATGCTCTGCCGGTAGAGCCGGCTCACGCCCTTGGCGTCCACCAACTTCCCGCCGACCTTGAGCCGGGTGAGGAACGTCGAGGCCATCCCGCCCCGGCCCTTGTCCAGGAACTCGACCAGGGTCGCGTGCGTGCCGACCGCCACCAGCAGCGAGGCGCCCTTCTCGTCGGCCAGCAGCATCGCCAGGTCTTCGCTGGTGGCCGCCGCCGGGAAGGTGATCGCCTCGACGCCCAGCCCGGCGACCCGGGGCAGCCCCGGGGCCCGGCCGTCGGGGTAGGCGTGCACGATCACCTCGGCGCCGCAGCGCAGCACGTCGTCGGTCACCGAGTCCATGTCCCCGATGATCATGTCGGGGGTGTAGCCGGCCTCGACCAGCGCGTCCGCCCCGCCGTCCACGCCGATCAGCACCGGCTTGAACTCCCGGATGTACGGACGCAGCACGTCCAGGTCGGCCTTGTAGTCGTAGCCGCGGACCACGATCAGGCAGTGCCGACCCTGGATCTGGGTCTGGATCTCCGGCACGCCGACGCCGTCGAGGAGCAGGTCACGCTCCTGCTTGAGGTAGTCCATCGTGTTGGCGGCGAACGCCTCCAGCTGCACCGACAGCCCCTCGCGGGCGTCGGCCATCGCCTTGGCCACCGACTCGGCGTCCTGGAGCGCGCCGTGCGCGACCGGCTCACCGCCGACGAACACGGTGTTGCCCTCGATCCGGACGGTGTCGCCCTCCCGGACCCGTTCGAAGATCCCCTCGCCCAGGTCGTCCAGGAGGGGGATGCCAGCGGTCACCAGCACCTCGGGGCCGAGGTTCGGGTACCGGCCGGAGACCGACGGCTTCGCGTTGAGGACGGCGGCGACACCGACGGCGACCAGCGAGTCGGCCGCCACCCGGTCCAGGTCGACGTGGTCGATGACCGCGATGTCGCCCGGACGCAGCCGGCCGACCAGGCGCTTCGTCCGGCGGTCGAGGCGCGCGGTGCCGAGGACTGTGTCCGGCTCGGTGTTACGGGTCCGGCGCAACGTGGGTAGACGCATCGTGACCATCCTGGCATGTGAGGCAGGCTTTTCTGTCGCGACATGCCTGAGCGACGCCGCCTACCCAGGGAAACACACCAGAGCGCGTGCCGGTGTGGGTGCGCTCACAATAACTCGCCGTCAGGGTCGTCTTTCCCGTGCCGCGACGGCCAACAGCTCCTCGGCGTGAGCGATACCCAGATCCGAGTCCGGCAAACCCGCCAGCATCCGGGCCAGCTCCCGGGCCCGCTCGGTGTCCTCCACCACCCGCACCCCGCTGGTCGTCACCGCGCCCCCCGTGTCCTTCGCCACCACCAGGTGCCGGTCGGCGAACGCCGCCACCTGCGGCAGGTGGGTGACCACCAGCACCTGGTGGCTGCGGGCCAGCCGGGCCAGCCGCCGGCCGATCTCCACCGCCGCCTGGCCCCCGACGCCCGCGTCGACCTCGTCGAAGACCAGGGTCGGCGGGCCGCCGGACCCCGCGAAGACCACCTCGATGGCGAGCATCACCCGGGACAGCTCACCGCCGGACGCGCCCCGCTGCAACGGCAGCGACGGGGCCCCCGGATGGGCCAGCAGCCGCAGCTCCACCTCGTCGCCGCCGTCCGGGCCGACGCCCACCTCCACGCCGTTGACCACCAGGCTCGGCTCCGACCTCCCCGCCGGTCGGGGCAGCACCGCCACCTCGATCCGGGCGTGCGGCATCGCCAGCCCGGCCAGCTCGACGGTCACCTGCCGGGCGAACCGGATCGCCGCCTCCCGCCGGGACACCGATACCCGCCCGGCCAACTCGGCCACCTCACCGGCCAGGCGGGACGCCTCCCGGTCCAGCTCGTCGAGAAGATCGTCGGAGCTGTCCAGATCGGACAGCCGCAGCCGGGCCCGCTCCGCCCAGGCCACCACCCCGTCGACGTCGTCGGCGTATTTGCGGGTCAACGCGCGCAACGCCGCCCGCCGCTCGTAGACGACCTGCAACCGGGCCGGATCCGCGTCCAGCGCGGTCAGGTACGCCGACAGCTCCGCCGAGACGTCGGCCACCAGGGTCGCCGCCTCCTCCAGCCGGGCAGCCAGGTCACCGAGGGCCGGATCGGTGCCCGCCTGCGCCTCCAGGGTTCGCCGGGCCAGCCCCAGCAGCGCCGTGGCGTCCGGCGTCTCGTCGGTCGGCTCGGTGCCGCCGGCCACGCACTGGTGCGCCATCTGCGCCGCCGTACGCAGCCCCTCCGCGTGCTCCAGGCGCTGCGCCTCGGCCTTCAGCTCGCCGTCCTCGCCCGGCTGCGGATCGACCCGGCTGATCTCGTCCAGCCCCAGCCGGAGCAGGTCGGCCTCCTGGTTGCGCGCCCGGGCGTTGCGCCGGCGGTCGGCCAGGTCGTCGACCACCGCCCGCCACCGGGCGTACGCCTCGCGCAGCGCGTCGAGAAGCTTCTCGTGCTCCGGGCCGGCGAACCGGTCCAGCGCGGCCCGCTGCTCGGCCGGCCGCAGCAGGCGCAGCTGGTCGGACTGGCCGTGCACCGCCACCACCTGCTCGCCGACCTCGCCCAGCATCGCCACCGGCATACCGCGCCCGCCCAGGTGCGCCCGGGAACGCCCCTCCACGGTGACCGTCCGGCTCAGCAGCAGCGAACCGTCCTCGTCGGGCTCCCCACCGGCGTCGATGACCCGGGCGTGCACGGCGGCGGCGACCCGGCCGCCGAGGCGCAGTCGCCCCTCGACCACCGCCCGGCCCGGCTGGGCCCGCACCCGGCCGGCGTCGGCCCGGCCGCCGAAGAGCAGGCCGAGGCCGGTCACCACCATCGTCTTGCCCGCACCGGTCTCACCGGTGATGACGTTCATCCCGCCGGTCAACGGCAGCGTGGTGTCCTCGATGACGCCCAGTCCGGTGATGCGCAGCTCTTCCAGCACAGCACCCGACAGTAGACGCGGGCCCCGACAGTTGACCAGCCGGCACGGCCGGGACGCGGTGACCACCCGCCGCCCGGCCCGCACGTCACCACCGCCGGCGCACCGGCCGGCCTGCGGCGGGCCAGCGCCGCCGGGCCACCACCGAGACGTCGCTCACCTGCGGTTGCCCCGCCAGCCGTGTACCGGCAACCCGAACTTCGCCACCAGCCGGTCGGTGAAGGACCGGGCCCGCAGCCGCACGACACGCACCGGCAGCGCACCCCGACGCACCGTCACCTGCGCCCCCGGCGGCAGGTCGTAGACCCGCCGGCCGTCGCAGCACAGCACCGCGAGGGTGGTGAACGGGTCGACCGTGATCGAGAACGTCGACGTGGGCGCGGTCACCAGCGGCCGGCTGAACAGCGCGTGCGCGCTGATCGGGACCAACAACAGCGCCTCCACCTCCGGCCACACCACCGGCCCGCCGCCGGAGAACGCGTATGCCGTCGAACCCGTGGGGGTCGCGCAGACCACGCCGTCGCAGCCGTACCGTGACAGCGGCCGACCGTCCACGTCGACCAGCAGTTCCAGCATCTGGGCCCGCTCGCCCTTTTCAACGCTGATCTCGTTGAGCGCCCAGGACTCGATCGTCGGGCCGCCGTCGAACTCCGCGATCACGTCGAGGGTGAGCCGCTCGTCCACCGTGTAGTGGCGACCCACCACGTCGCGCACCGCCACGTCCAGGTCGTCGATCTCCGCCTCGGCGAGAAAGCCGACGTTGCCGAGGTTGATGCCGAGCAGCGGTGCCTTCGCCGGCCGGGCCAGCTCCGCCGCGCGCAGGAACGTGCCGTCCCCGCCCAGGGCGAAGACGATCTCGGCCCCCTCGGCGGCCTCCAGCCCGGTCACCGGCACCACGCCCGGAAGGTCCAGGTCGTCGGCCTCCTCGGCCACCACCCGCACCTCGAACCCCGCGGCGATCAGGTCCGCCGCGACCGTTCGGGCGTGCTCGGTGCTGCGACGCCGGCCGGTGTGCGTCACCAGCAGCGCGGTACGACTCAACGGATCCACCTTCCGTTCGCGACTGCGGGGCTCGCGAGCTCACTCCTCGCGCTCACCCCACCGCCTCCTCCGGGGCCACGTCCGGCACGTCGCCGGGCGGGGTTGCACCCTGCGGGCCGGCCGCCACGACGGCCCGCACCCGCTCCGGGTCGGCCGCCGCCGCGCCCCGGCGTAACCATACGAAGAACTCGACGTTGCCGCTGGGTCCCGGCAGCGGGCTGGCCGTCACGCCGGAGAGTCCCAGCCCGAGCTGGGCCGCCGCCGCCGCCACGTCGAGGACGGCTTCGGCGCGTAGCACCGGGTCGCGCACGACGCCACCCGCGCCGACGCGCTCCCGGCCCACCTCGAACTGGGGCTTCACCATCAACGCCAGGTCCCCGTCGGCCTGGGTGCAGCCGGCCAGCGCCGGCAGCACCAACCGCAGCGAGATGAACGACAGATCCGCCACCGTCAGGTCGACCTCCCCGCCGATCGCCTCCGGGGTCAGCGTGCGCACGTTGGTCCGCTCGAATACCCGAACCCGGTCGTCGGTGCGCAGCGACCACGCGAGCTGCCCGTAGCCGACGTCCACGGCGACCACCTCGGCCGCGTCGGCACGCAGCAGCACGTCGGTGAAGCCGCCGGTCGACGCGCCGGCGTCGAGGCACCGCCGGCCGGCCACCCGCAGCCCGCCCGGGGTGAACGCGGCCAGCGCGCCGGCCAGCTTGTGGCCGCCCCGGGAAACGTACTCCGAGGTGGGGTCGGCACCGGTGACCAGCAGCGGATCGGCAGGGTCGACCAGCGCGGCGGCCTTACGGGCCGGTACCCCACGCAGCTGGACCCGGCCGGCGTCGACCAGCGCGGCGGCCTGCTCGCGGGACCGGGCCAGACCGCGGCGGACGAGTTCGGCGTCGAGCCGGTTGCGACGTGCCATGGGGGTGGATCTCCGGTCGGTCAGGCCTGGTCGATGGTGGCGAGGGTGCCCCGCAGCGTCTGGTACGCCGCCTCGTACTGCGGAATCTGGTCGGCCGGGGAGAGCGACGCGGCGTTCGCCATCGCCTGGACGGCCGCGTCCACCGCCGGGTGCCGGGCGTCCCCGTCGTCGTCGGTGCCCACCGGGCGAGGCGGCGAGGCCGGCCGGGAGCCGGGCGGCGGCGCGGGCCGGCCCCCGGGCACCGGGCCCGGCCGGAACGGCGCGTTCACCGCCGGCCCCGACCCGTCACGGGTACGCTCACGCCGCACCGCCCGGCGGCCGCTTACGGGCCAGCGCCTTCTTCGCCGGACGGGCCGGCTCCGCCGCTTCCTGAGCGGACTCCACCGGGCTCACCGTGGCCGGTGGCTTCCGGGCGACCGTCTTCTTCGCCACCGTCTTCTTGGCCACGGCCTTGGTCGGCCCGGTCTCCGTGGCGACGGCTCTTTTCGCGACGGCTTTCTTCGCGACGGCCTTCTCCGCGACGGCTTTCTTCGCGACGGCCTTCTTCGCCACCGGGGTCGGGGCCGATGCCGGCGGCGAAGACGACTGCGAGCCGCCCGGTGCCCCGGCCGGCTGCGGGGCGGGCTCGGCAATGCCCGCCCTGGCCTCCCTCAGCTGGCGTTCCAGCTCGTGCACCCGGCGGGTCAGCTCGGCCACCTCATCGGCGGTGGCCAGCCCGACCGTGCCGAGCGCGCGGTCCACCTCGAAGCGCACCAGCTTGGTCAGCGCCTCCCGATTCGCCGCGCCGGTCGAGACCAACTCCTCGGCGAGGGCCTGGAGCTGGGTTGCGGTCGCCTCGCCGGAGCCGACGACCCGCCGCACGACTTCCTGGGCCTTCTTCCGGGGCGCCTCCGTCAGGCCCATGGCCAGTCCGAGGTAGGCGCGCCACGCGTCCTGCATGCCTGAGTCCTTCCACGGGGGTGGGGGTTGCGGGTCTCACGCTACCGGGCGCCGTGCGACGCCCGTTGCGGTACGGTGCCGGGAAACGGACGTGGCGTGCATGAGGAGACGAAGTGGCCAGCGTGGACGAGTGTCGGCAGGCGTTGCAGGATCTGGCTGCCCGGCTGGACCGCAACGCCGATACCGTGCGGGAGCGGGTCGACCTGGACCGGACCCTGGCCTGCCGGGTGACCGACCTGGGCGCCGCCTTCCACGGCCGGCTCGCCGACGGGCGGCTGCTCGACCTGACCGACGGGGACGACCCGAAGGCGAAGATCGCACTGAGCACCAGCAGCGACGACCTGCTCGCCCTGGTGCGTGGCGAACTCGACGTGACCAAGGCCGTCGCGTCCCGCCGGGTGTCGATCAAGGCGAACCCGTTCGACCTGATGAAGCTCCGCAAGCTGCTCTGACCGCCCAGAACGGGCACCGCCCGCAGCACCGGCCCCGAAATATTCGGGTGGTGCCGCAGGCGGCCCCGCTACGCGGTGAGTTCAGTCGGCCAGGCCGAGGGCGGCCAGGGCCTTCCCGGCCTCCGGCGAACCCGGCCGGACCCGAGGGTCGACGTCGGCCTCCCATGCGACGGCGCAGAGCGCGGCGAGAGCGTCCAGCGGCAAGCCGGCCCCGGTCAACTCCAGGTCGCCGTCGACCGCGCGCGCCGACCAGCCGCCCGTATCGGCGCTACCGGGCACCCGGACCACCGCCGCCGGGTCGAACAGCCCGGCGAGGTCGACCGAGACGTACGTCGGCCGGCGCGCCGCCGGGGCGGCCAGCAGTTCGGGTACGTCACTGACGCCGGTCAGCACCAGCAGGCTGTCCAGGCCGGCCCGGCGGGCACCCTCGATGTCGGTGTCGAGCCGATCGCCCACCACGAGCGTGCGCCCCTGACCGGCCCGGCGGGCGGCGGTGGCGAACAACGCCGGCTCGGGCTTGCCCACGACCACGTCCGGGTCGCGGTCCAGCGCGGTCCGCAGCACGGCCACCAGCGATCCGTTGCCCGGCAGCGGGCCCCGCCCGCTGGGCAGGGTCCGGTCGGTGTTCGTGGCGATCCACTGCGCCCCGGCCCGTACGGCGAGCGACGCCTCGGCCAGGTCCGCCCAGCCGACCTGCGGGCCGTACCCCTGCACGACGGCGGCGGGGGACTCGTCGACGCGGGACACCGGGCGCAGCCCGACAGCCCGAATCTCCGCCCGCAACGCCTCCGCCCCCACCACCAGGACCGCCGAGCCGGCGGGCAGCCGCTCCGCCAGCAGTTCGGCGGATGCGCCAGCGGAGGTGAGCACCTCCTCGGCGCTGGCGGGCACACCCATCCCGGTGAGCAGGTCGGCGACCTCGCTGGAGCGCCGCGAGGCGTTGTTGGTGGCATACGCGACCGTCCGCCCCTCGGCGTGCAGCCGCCCCACCGCCTCGACCGCGCCGGGGATCGGCCGGTCGATCAGGTAGATCACCCCGTCCAGGTCGAAGACGACCAGCGAGTACCCGTCGACCAGCCGCTCCCCGGCGTCCCCCGTCACTGCTGGTCCGCACCCGGCTCGGGGGAGTTCGCGGACGCCGCGCCCCGCTCGGTCCCCACCGGCTGCGACCCGGTCCGGTCGGGGCCCGTCGGGGCCACGCCGTCCTCGTCGTCCTCTTCGTCGTCCTCGTCGTCGAGGTCATCGTCCTCGTCGAGGTCGTCGGCGGCCCGGTCCGTCTCGGCACTGTCACCGTCGGGGTCGTCCGCGTCGCCATCCGCTCCGCCGGTCGAGCCGGCGTCCGGCTGGGCGGGCACCATACCCGGGGTACCCGGACCGGAGGCGATCTCCTCGGCCGGCTCGTCGTCCACGTCGTCGCCCTCGATCAGTACCCCGTCGAGTTCGAGCAGCCGCTCGGCCGCGTCCGTCTCGCCCTCGGCATCGATCTCGTCCGCCCGGGAGAACCACTCCCGGGCCTCCTCGCGCCGGTCCACGGCGAGCAACGCATCGGCGTACGCGTACCGGAGCCGGGCGGCCCACGGTTCCGTCGCGTCGTTGGTGAGCTCGCGGACCTGGAGCATGGCGACGGCCGCGTCCTTCTGGCCGAGGTCACCCCGCGCCCCGGCGGCGACGATCAGCAACTCGATCGCGACGGCCTGATCGAGCTTCTCCCGGTCGGCCCCCCGGAACAGGTCGATCGCCCGTTCCGGACGCCCGAGCGCCCGCTCGCAGTCGGCGAGCACCGCCAGGTGGCTCTGCAACCCCGTCATCCGGTGGTACGTGCGCAGCTCGGCGATCGCCGTCTGCCACTCCCCCGCGTGGTACGCGGCCAGCCCGACCGCCTCGCGCACCGCCGAGATGCGCGACGCGAGCCGACGGGCGGCGAGCGCGTGCGCCAGCGCCTGCGCCGGGTCCTCGTCGATTAGCTGACCGGTCGCGACCAGGTGCCGGGCGACGGTGTCCGCCACCGGCTTGGCCAGCGACAGCAGTTCCGCGCGGGCGGCTTGGTCCAGGTCGGACGCGACGATCTCGTCGGGCAGCGCCGGAGTGACCGTCCCCTCCCGCTCGGCACGGTCGCGCCGGTCGTCCCGGCGGTCGCGCGACGCGTCCCCACCGTGGCCGCCGTCCCGACGCCGGTCCTCGAAGCTCCGCTGGTCGTTTCGGCGCGGGCGATCGCCCTGCCCGCCGGGACGGTCCCCGCCCCGGTAGCCACCCTCACGGCGGTCGCCACCACGGTAGCCACCTTCGGGGCGGTCGCCACCACGGTAGCCACCTTCGGGGCGGTCACCGCCACGGAAGCCACCCTCGGGACGGTCGCCACCCCGGAAGCCACCCTCACGCGGACCCGAACGGAAACCACCCTCACGGCGATCCCCGCCGGCACCGCCCTCACGACGGTCACCCCCACGGAAGCCACCCTCACGCGGACCCGAACGGAAACCACCCTCGGGACGGTCCCCACCACGGAAACCGCCCTCACGGCGCTCCCCACCACGGAAACCGCCCTCGGGACGGTCACCGCCCCGGAAGCCGCCCTGACGCGAGTCGCCATCGCGGCGGAAACCACTCTCACGCGGCGGGCCCGACCGGAAACCGCCCTCACGGCGGTCACCGCCACGGAAGTCCCGGCCGTCGCCGCGCGGTGCGCCCTGCTGGCCACCGTCTCGGCCTCCGCCGGCGAAACGCGAATCGTCTCGGGGGCGGAAGCCACCCTCACGGCGATCGCCGGAGCCGCCGCGCTGGTCGCGCGAGCGTTCGTCCCGATCCCGGTACGGCGGGCGGTCATCCCGTCGGGGCGCGCCGCCGCGTCGGTCGGAACGGTCTTCGTAACGTCGAGGACGGTCGCCGTCCTGGGGTCCTGAACTCACAGGTACATCCTTCCTGATTGCGCCGCACCCGACGCTACGCAGTCGAGGGCCACCCCCATTGGGGCAGCCCTCGACCGGAAAGAATGTCCGGCGGTGTCCTACTCTCCCACACCCTCCCGAGTGCAGTACCATCGGCGCTGGAGGGCTTAGCTTCCGGGTTCGG
>NZ_SMKJ01000214.1:0-12813 GCF_004348615.1 Micromonospora sp. KC207 | reverse complement strand
CGGGCAGGGCGGTGTGATCCGGTGCTGGCCGGGTGGCGGGCGGCGGGTGGAGACTGGGTCTGTCACGTCGCCGGTGCCAGCGTTGCCACCAGGCCGCACCCAGCCCCGCCTCGGATCGCCGTTCGGCCGCCGGGACGGACGGCCCAGAAAGGACGGGACCGAGCATGGGTCTGGACGTCGTCCTCTATCGGCTGCTGCACTCGGGCTCCGGCCCGCGTCGCTCGTCGTCGTACGCCACCGTCCAGGTGGTTGCCGACCCGCACGACGTGTTGGTGGGCCTGCTTCAGCGGGTGCGTGGCGGTGGGCGTACCCCGCTGCTGGACCGCCTCGACCCGGGCGGCGAGTTGGTGGTGGCGGTCGAGCAGGTGCCCGGGTTGCTTGCCGAGCTGCGCTGGCTCGGCGAGTTGACGGTGAGCCCGGCGGAGGCGGAGCAGGTGCGCCGGCTGGTGGCCCTGGCCCGGCGCTGCCTACGCGACCACGACGCGGCACTCCGCTTCGAGGGCGACTGACCCCGACCGGCGGCAGCCCGGGTCGCGGGACTCCCCGGTCCCGCCGTAACCGCCCGGTCACGACGGCCCGGCCGCTGCACCTCGGGCGGGGCCGGTGACCAGCGCGTATCCGTCGTCGCGGCGGCGCACCAAGCCCAGCTCCTCCAGCAGGGAGAGCTTGCGCAGCGCGGTCCGGACGTCCACGCCGGCGCGGGCGGCCAGCCGGTCGACACCGACGGACCCTCGACGGGGCATCGACTCCAGCACCTGTGTCGCCTCGTCGTCGAGCAGGTCCCGGGGACGCTGCGGGGCACGCGCGGGCGGGGCGAGATCGGCGCCGATCCGCCCGACCTCCTCCAGCACGTGCGCCACGCCGGTGACCAGCCGAACGGACGGCTGCTCGCGCAGCAGCTCGTGGGCACCGACAGACATGGCGGAGGTGACCGGCCCTGGCACCACCATGGCACGCCGGCCGGCTGCGAGGGCCCGGTTCACGGTCTGCGTCGCGCCGCTGCGCGCCGACGCCTCTACCAGCACCGTGCCCCGGGTCGCCGCCGCGATCACCCGATTGCGGACGAGGAACCGGGGGCGGAACGGCTCCGCCCCGGGCATCCACTCGCTGACCAGCAAACCGGTCTCGGCGATGCGGTCGAACAGCGCGGCGTTGCCCATCGGGTACGGCCGGTCGATCCCGCACGCGAGCACCGCCACCGTCAGCCCACCGGCGTTGAGCGCGCCCCGATGCACCGCCGCGTCGATGCCGAACGCGCCCCCGGAAACCACCGTCCAGTCCCGGTCGGCCAACCCGTAGCCCAGTTCGGTGGCGACGTGCGTCCCGTACGGGGTGGCCGCCCGCGCGCCGACCACCGAGACAGCCCGCTCCAGCGCCTCCCCGAGCGGCCACGCGCCGCGGACCCAGAAGCAGAGCGGGGGTGCCGTCTCGACGTCCACCCGCCGGGTGGCGCCGGGCAGGACCAGCCGGCGCAGGTGCTCGACGGTGGCGGGCCACTCCCCGTCGGCGGGGGTGACGAGCCGGGCACCCAGTCGTTCCGTGCGGGCCAGGGCGTCGGCCGCCACGGCCCGGGCGTCCCCTTCCCGGGAGCGGGCGGCCACGGCGTCGCGCAGCCGATTCTCCGGTGCCCCGCCGCCGAGCAGCAGGTCCAGTGCGCCGTTTGCGCCGAGATCGTCGACCAGCCGATGCACCGACCGGGTGCCGGGCTCGGCGAGCCAGGTCAACGCCACCCGGGCCAGCCGGTCCTGGTCGCTGCTCACGCCCCGTCTCCCATCCTGAGTTGGAGTGCCTCGCGGACGTCGTCGGCGTGCGGGCGCTCCCGCCCGTCGAGGTCGGCGATCGTCCACGCCATCCGCACGACCCGGTCGAAGCCGCGCGCCGACAGCGAGCCGGAGTCGAGCCGTCCGCGCAGCTCCCGGGTGTCCCGTTCGGGGAGCCGCCACGGCGGTTGGCGCAGCCGGGGCCCGGGCACCTCCGCGTTGACCCGCCAGCCGCTGCCCGCCCAGCGGTCGGTCGCGGCCCGGCGCGCGGCGGCCACCCGGGCCGCGACCGTGGCCGACGACTCGCCGCTCGCATCCGTCTCCATCAGCTCCGCCGCCCGCAGCGGCGGGAGGGTGACCTGGACGTCGATGCGGTCCAGCAGCGGGCCGGAGAGCCGGCCGAGGTAGCGCCGGCGGGCCTGCGGCGCGCACTCGCAGTACGCGTCGCCGGCGGGCTTCGCGCAGGGACACGGATTGGCGGCGAGCACGAGCTGTGTCCGGGCCGGGTACTCGGTGCCGCCCCGGCTGCGGGCAAGTTGCACCCGGCCGTGCTCCAGCGGCTGGCGTAGCGCCTCCAGGGCCCTCTTGCCGAACTCCGGCGCCTCGTCGAGGAACAGCACCCCGCGGTGGGCGAGCGACACGGCGCCGGGGCGGGCCAGCCCGGACCCGCCACCGACCAGTGAGGCCGCCGTGGCGGTGTGGTGCGGGGCCTGGAACGGCGGGCGGCGTAGCAGCCGGCCGCCCGCCGGCAGCAGCCCGGCCACCGAGTGCAGTGCGGTGACCTCCAGCGCCGCGTCGTCGTCCAGTTCGGGGAGGATCGACGGTAGGCGCTCGGCGAGCATGGTCTTGCCCGCGCCGGGCGGCCCGAACAGCGCCAGGTGGTGCCCGCCTGCGGCGGCCACCTCCAGGGCCCGCCGGCCCAGCGCCTGCCCGGCGACCTCCGCCAGGTCCGGCCCGTCCGGCCCGATTGCCGGGGCGGCCCCGGGCGGTTCGATCAGCGGTGTGCCGTCCCGGACGAATCCGACCATCCGGTGCAGCGTGTCGACGGCGCGGACCCGGACGCCCGGGATGACCGCGGCCTCGGCGGCGTTGTCCACCGGGACGACCACCCGGTGCAGCCCCGCCCGCGCGGCGGCGGCCACCATGGGCAGCACCCCGCGCACCGGCCGGACGGTGCCGTCGAGGCCCAGCTCCCCGAGGATCACCACCCGTTCCAGCGGCAGCAGCGGCAACTCCCCGGAGCCACCGAGCAGCGCCACCGCGATCGCCAGATCGAAGGCCGAGCCGAACTTCGGCATCGTGGCCGGCAGCAGGTTGAGGGTGATCCGCCGGTTGGGCCAGCGCTGGCCGGAGTTGACGACCGCGGCGCGGACCCGGTCGCGGGCCTCGTGCAGGGCGGTGTCCGGCAGCCCGGAGATCACCACGGCGGGCAGCCCCGGGGCGAGGTCCGCCTCCACCTCCACCACGTGCCCGGTCACCCCGACCAGGCCGACGCAGAGCACCTTCGCGTAGCTCACGCCCGGCCGCCCATCAGAACGCGCCCTTGAGATGCTCGACGAGGGCCGCGCCGGCGTCGGGCAGGGCGACGGAGAGGACGTCGAACCGCACCTCGCCGGCGCTGGTGCCGGTTTCGGCGAGCCAGCGGGCCGCCAAGCCCCGCAGCCGCCGCGCCTTCGCCGGCACGACCGCCTCGGCCGGCGTCCCGTAGTGGGCCGTACGTCGGGTCTTCACCTCGCAGAAGGCCAGCACGGGGCCGTCCCAGGCGATGATGTCGATCTCGCCGGACGGGCAGCGCCAGTTCCGGGCGACCGGGCGCAGCCCGGCTCCGATCAGGTGCCGGAGGGCGCATCGTTCCCCGTACGCGCCGACGGCCTGGTTCCGCTTCGTCATGGGTCGCACCCTGCCGAACCGTGGCCGCGTCCGCCGGCCGCCTGTGGATGACGAGGGCCGCTGTGGACAACCGGACGATCATGCCCTTGGTGTGCTACGGGGTGCCGGCACCCGTTCGCCCAGATGGCGCGGGGGTGCGCGTGTCACATACGGTGCCGGTCGTGAACGCACGACGGAGCTTTCCCGAAGATCAGGAGTCGCGTTGGTACCCCGGCGAGCGCGGGTACGACGAGCCGGACTGGCGGCCGGCGGGCGACGGCCGCTATCGAGCGGACGAGTTCCGCGCCCCTGACCAGCGCGAGGACACCGGCGAGCGGCGTTACGACGAGCTGACCGACCCGCCCGTCGGCCGGTACGGCGACACCGGGCGGCACGGCGTGGACGCGTACGGGGTCCCCGCCTCCGACACGGACAGTTACCGCCCCGCGCGATCCCGCCGGGCCGACACGGGCTCGTTCGGGGTGTCGGCGGACGAACTCGCCGCTGAGCGGGAGGCACGCCGGGCGGCGCGTGGTGCCGAGGCGGGACTGTCCGCCGACCCGACGCTGCCGGCGAGCCAGCGCTCCGTCGCGTTCCCGCTGCCCCCCGCCCAGCGTGCCGTCGCGTTCCCGCTGACCGTCGGGCAGCGCCCCACGCCGATCTCCGCCCCGCCGTACGAGGGTCCACCGCACGAGGGCCCACCGCTGTCCGGCGCGCCGCACGAGGCGGGACCGCGGGACGCCGCGCTCGACGTGGACCCGCTCGGCGTCGACAGGACGGGGCGCGGGCCCGAGCCGGCCCGCCCCGCGCCGCTCGGTGGGTACCCGATCATCGAGCCCGGCCGCCCCGCCGAGCCCAACCGCCCCGCCGAGCCCGGCCGCCCGGACGAGCCGGCGGACCCGAGCACGGCGGCGTGGAGCACGGCGGACCGGAGCACGGCGGACCGGGGCCTGGGGGCCACCACCGCAGCGGAGCCGGCGCGCGCCGCCGAGGCGGGTCGCTCGGCCGAACCGCCGCACCCGCTGGACCTGCCGACCGGGCCGATGCCGCCGGTGGCGGCCCGCCCGGACCTGCCGCCGCCCGGACCGGAGCCGGCGTACGGCCCGGACGGGCTGCGCCGCTCCGGCCCGGCGCCCTCCGACGGCTTCTACCGGACCCGCCGCCCGGCGCTCGCCGTGCTGATCGCGGTGCTGGTGGCGATCTTCGAGGTGCCCGCCCTGCGGGTGCTGCGCCACGGCGTGCTGGGCGACCCGCTGTCGGCGGCCGACGTCGTGGTGGGCACCTTCCTGGTCGGCGGGCTGCCGATCTTCGGCATCGGGCTCTACGGGCTGCGCACGGGGGGTCTCGCGCTCGCCGACGGCAGCCGGGGCTGGCTCCGCCCGCCGACGGCGTACCTCACGGTGGGTCTGGTGCTCTTCCTCGCCGCCGCGCTCGCCGCCCGCTGACCGGCGGGCCGGGCAGGGGCGTACACTGGGCGCTTGGCGACCGCCGCACGCGGTCGACCTCGCGCGCCCTCCTCACGTTCTCGTGGGGCGGCGGCCTCCCTGGTCCCGATCCCGATCGGGCCCACCACGGCCGGCGACCGGGCGCCAGGACGCCCGGCCGCCGGCCGGGCGGCGCAACCAGGGATCACAAGGAGTACCCCACCATGGCCGTCGTGACCATGCGTCAGCTGCTGGAGAGCGGTGTCCACTTCGGGCACCAGACCCGGCGCTGGAACCCGAAGATGAAGCGCTTCATCTTCACCGAGCGCAACGGTATCTACATCATCGACCTGCGCCAGACCCTCGACTACATCGAGAAGGCGTACGACTTCGTGCGCAACACGGTGGCCGAGGGTGGCAGCATCCTGTTCGTCGGCACCAAGAAGCAGGCTCAGGAGGCCATCGCCGAGCAGGCGACCCGGGTCGGCCAGCCGTACGTCAACCACCGCTGGCTCGGCGGCATGCTGACCAACTTCCAGACGGTGTACAAGCGGCTCCAGCGGATGAAGGAGCTGGAGGCGCTGGGTGACCTGAGCGGCACCGCCGCCGGTTACACCAAGAAGGAGACCTTGCAGCTCTCCCGTGAGAAGATCAAGCTCACCCGCACCCTGGGTGGCCTCCGGGACATGCAGAAGCTCCCGGCCGCGATCTGGGTGGTCGACACCAAGAAGGAGCACATCGCCGTCGACGAGGCCCGCAAGCTGGGCATCCCGGTGATTGCGGTGCTCGACACCAACTGCGACCCGGACGAGGTCGACTTCCCGATCCCGGGCAACGACGACGCGATCCGTTCGGCCGAGCTGCTGACCCGGGTCGTGGCCGCCGCCGTCGCCGACGGCCTGATCGCCCGCTCCGGCCGTCGTCGGGGCGGCGACGAGAAGCCGGAGCCGGGCCAGGTCGGGGCCGACGAGCCGCTGGCCGAGTGGGAGCGCGAGCTGCTCGAGGAGCCGAAGAAGGCCGACGAGCAGCCGGCGGAGCAGCCGGCGGCGGCCGCCGCGGAGTGACCGCGCCGCCGCGTCCCCGCCGTCCGTTTTCCCAGGCGGCGGGGCGCGGTGGGCACGCCGGGCACACGCGGCCCGGATCCGGGTGACCGGCTCAGACTGGCCGCCCGGCCCCAGACCAACCCACCGAGTCCCAACACCGAAGAGAGAGTCATGTCCAACTTCACCGCCGCGGACGTCAAGAAGCTCCGCGACCTCACCGGCGCCGGCATGATGGACTCCAAGAAGGCGCTGACCGAGGCCGAGGGCGACTTCGACAAGGCCATCGAGATCCTGCGCGTCAAGGGCGCCAAGGACGTCGGCAAGCGGGCCGGCCGCACGGCCGCGAACGGCCTGGTCGCCCACTCGGGCAAGGCGCTGCTGGAGCTCAACTGCGAGACCGACTTCGTCGCCAAGAACGACGCCTTCATCGCGCTGGCCCAGCAGCTCGTCGAGCACGGTGAGACCAGCGGCGCGACCTCCGCCGAGGAGCTGCTCGCCAGCAGCATCGACGGCAAGCCGGTCGCCGACCTGATCCAGGAGCAGTCCGCCAAGATCGGCGAGAAGCTGGTGCTCAACCGCTTCGCCAAGCTGGACGGCAACGTCGCGGTCTACCTGCACCGCAAGAGCCAGGACCTGCCGCCGGCGGTCGGCGTGCTGGTGGAGTACGCCGGCAAGACCGACGAGGCCGGGGACGCCGACGCCCGCGGTGTCGCCATGCAGATCGCCGCGATGCGGCCGAAGTACCTCACCCGTGACGAGGTGCCAGCCGACGTGGTCGAGTCCGAGCGGCGCATCGCCGAGCAGACCGCCCGCGAGGAGAACAAGCCCGAGGCCGCGCTGCCGAAGATCGTCGAGGGCCGGGTCAACGCCTTCTTCAAGGACTACGTTCTGATCGAGCAGGCGTCGGTCGCCGACAACAAGAAGACTGTGAAGCAGGTGCTGGCCGAGGCCGGCATCGAGGTGACCCGCTTCCTGCGGTTCGAGGTCGGCCAGGCCTGAGCCGCCGGTCGGGCGCGTGACGCGCCCGTGGGCAGGAACATTGACGAGGAGGCCGCTGGTGTACGTGACAGGCACCGCGGCCTCCTCGTCGCATGCCTGGCCCGCGCGGCCAACGGGGCGGCGTAGGGTCAGCGACGGCAGGTACGCGGTAACCGGCGCACGTGGGATGCGGCCAGGGAAGGGCGGGGCGGATGACGCAGGTTGTGAGTGACCGGAGCCTGGCGGCGGAGGATCCGACCGCCCCACCGCCCGGGCGGGCCCGGCGGGTGGTGCTGAAGCTCTCCGGCGAGGTCTTCGGCGGCGGAGCGATCGGCGTCGACCCCGACGTCGTCCAGGCCATCGCGCGGCAGATCGCCACCGTGGTCCGCCGTGGCGTACAGGTTTCCGTGGTGGTCGGCGGCGGCAACTTCTTCCGCGGCGCCGAGCTGCAGAAGCGGGGCATGGACCGCGCCCGCGCCGACTACATGGGCATGCTGGGCACCGTGATGAACTGCCTCGCTCTCCAGGACTTCCTGGAGAAGGAGGGCATCGAGACCCGGGTGCAGAGCGCCATCACGATGGCCCAGGTCGCCGAGCCGTACATTCCGCTGCGCGCGATCCGGCACCTGGAGAAGGGCCGGGTGGTCATCTTCGGCGCCGGCGCGGGCATGCCCTACTTCTCCACGGACACGGTGGCCGCCCAGCGGGCGCTGGAGATCCGGGCCGACGTGGTGCTGATGAGCAAGAACGGTGTGGACGGCGTCTACACCGCCGACCCCCGGGTCGACCCGACCGCCAGCAAGCTCGACTCGATCACCTTCTCCGAGGCGCTCCACCGCAACCTGCGGGTGGCCGACGCCGCCGCGTTCAGCCTCTGCATGGAGAACGGCCTGCCGATGCTGGTCTTCGGCGCGCAGGGCGACGACACGATCATCCGTGCGGTGGGGGGCGACAAGATCGGCACCCTGATCACCGCCTGAGCGGCCGGCGGGCCGCGTAAGCCGGCCCCCCCGACACCACAGCACAGCCCACGACGAGCACAAGAAGGAGGCGAGGAGACCGGTGATCGACGACACCCTCCTCGAGGCCGAGGAGAAGATGGAGCGCGCCATCGAGCACGCCAAGGAGGAGTTCGGCGCCATCCGCACCGGTCGCGCCAACGCCGCCATGTTCTCCAAGGTCATCATCGACTACTACGGCACTCCCACCCCGCTGCCGCAGATGGCGTCCATCGGGGTCCCTGAGCCGCGCATGGTCATCATCAAGCCGTACGACAACTCGCAGATCAACGCCATGGAGCGGGCGATCCGCGATTCCGACCTCAGCGTGAACCCGAACAACGAGGGCAACCAGCTACGCATCCTGCTGCCGCAGATGACCGAGGAGCGCCGCCGCGAGATGATCAAGGTGGCCCGGCACAAGGGCGAGGAGGCCAAGGTGGCGGTGCGCAACATCCGCCGCAAGGGCAAGGAAGAGCTGGACCGGCTCGTCAAGGACGGCGAGGTCGGCGAGGACGAGGGCCGCCGCGCCGAGAAGGACCTCGACGACCTGACCCAGAAGTTCGTCGCCACCATCGACGAACTGGTCAAGCACAAGGAGAGCGAGCTGCTCGAGGTCTGAGCCGCGATCGGCCCCGGGCCGGCGCGCATGACCTGCCGTGGCACCGGTGTGCCGTCGCCGTCGGGCGGCGGACGCCGGTGCTTCCGTCGTCCCGGGTCGCAACCGGGCGGACGACGGGACCGCCCCCGCCGCAACGGAGGCGGGCATCCGCCCGTGTCGCGTTGGCCGGCGCAGTTCCGGGCGGCAGGCGAAGCCTCGTCCGCCCCGAGCGGCGGGGAGGGCATCGTCCGCCCTGCCCCGGCGGCCGGTGCAGTAGGCTCGGCACGATTCCGGCCACCACGCGGTGAACGGGCGGAATCGGCCGGCCGTCGGGCCGGTCAACCGGACGGAACAGTCGTCGTAGGGGATGGTCTTGGTCGTACGTCATGTGGTGAACCCCGTACCGCGTCCGCTCGGTGCGTGATGTCCCACCTCGACCCCTACCGCAGCCCGGAGTCCCGAAGCTGGGACCGACCGGACGCCCCGGCGGCGCTTCCCTGGCCCGACCGTGACCTCGAACCGGGGCAGTGGGCCCGCACCGCCGCCACCGACGCGTACGCCCCCGTCGCCCCCGGCGGCCGGGCCGGGGCGCGCCGCCCGGCGGGCCGGCCGGAGCCGTTCGACGCGGACGCCACCGACCCGTACGGTGCCCGCCCGGTGCCCGGCGGCCCCGGTGACCCCGCCGGCGCGGCGGGCCCGCGCGGCGGACCCCTGCAGCCCGGCGGCCGGCATCCGTCCGACGGTCCCGACGGGTCCTTTCCCGGGCACCCACCGGCCGGGCCGGCGTACCTGCCCGAGGAGCCCGCCGGGGGCTTCGTCGAGCCGGAGCCGTCCCGGGGTCGCCGCCGGCCCGGCCGGCGGCGGGCGAGCGCGGAGCGACCGCCCACCGAGCAGGCCCCGCCCAGCCGCGCCGGACGCAACCTGCCGGCGGCGATCGGGGTGGGCGTCGGCCTCGGCGCGGCCGTCCTGCTGCCGCTCTTCTTCTACCTGCCCGCGTTCCTCCTGGTGCTCGCCGCCGCCATGGCCGTCGGCATCTGGGAGATGGCCCGGGCGGTCCGCCGCAGCCGGGCCCACCCGCCGCTGGTCCCGCTGATCACGGGCGGCGTGCTCATGGTCGGCCTGGCCTGGTTCGCCGGCCCGGACGCGCTCAGCCTCGGGCTGCTGGTCACCGTGCTCGGCACGATGATCTGGCGGCTGGGCGACGGGCCGGGCGACTACCAACGCGACCTGACGGCCGCCACCCTGATCGCGGTGTACGTGCCGTTCCTCGGCGGGTTCGCGGCGATGCTCGCCGCCGCGCCCGGCGATGGGCACCTGCGCGTGCTGGTCACCCTGGTCGCGGTGGTGCTCTCCGACACCGGCGGGTACGCCGCCGGGGCAAACTTCGGCAAACACCCGATGGCCCCCTCGATCAGCCCGAAGAAGTCCTGGGAGGGCTTCGCCGGCTCGGTCACCGCGGCGGCGGTGGGCAGCGCCCTGCTGATCTGGCTGCTGTTCGACGTGGCGCCCTGGTGGGGCGCGCTGTTCGGGGTGGCCGTGTCCTGCGCGGCGGTCCTCGGCGACCTGGCCGAGTCCATGATCAAGCGGGATCTCGGCGTGAAGGACATGAGCAACCTGCTGCCCGGGCACGGCGGCCTGATGGACCGACTCGACTCGATCCTGTTCGCGGTGCCCACCGCGTACCTGTTGCTGGCCGTCTTCGCCCCGGTGGCGGGCTGAGGCATGAATCACGCTGGTCAGCCCGTTCCGGCCGCCCGGTCGGGTCCGATTCGGCCCCTCCGGCCAGGTGCGCCGGGCGAACGGCGTGGGAGACTGGACGGGTCATGACGAGCCTTCCGCTGATCCCTGTCACCTCGGACGCCCCCGCCGCACGCCGCGCGGCCATGCCGCCCCGTCACCTTGCCGACCTCGACCTGCCCGCCCGGCAGGCGCTGGTTACCGAGCTGGGCGAGCCGGCGTTCCGCGCGAAGCAGATGTCCACCCACTACTTCGGCCGCCTGGTCCGCGACCCCGCGTCGATGACCGACCTGCCCGCGGCCATCCGGGACAGGCTCGCCGGGGAGCTGCTGCCCACCCTGCTCACCCCGGTCCGCGAGCTCGCCTGCGACGACGGTGCCACCCGCAAGGCGCTCTGGCGGCTGCACGACGGCTCGCTGGTGGAGAGCGTGCTGATGGGGTATCCGGACCGTGTCACCGTCTGTATCTCCAGCCAGGCGGGCTGCGGCATGGCCTGCCCGTTCTGCGCCACCGGCCAGGCCGGGCTGACCCGCAACCTGTCCACGGCCGAGATCGTCGACCAGGCGGTCTATCTGGCCGGCGTGGCCGCCTCCGGCGCGGTCGCCGGCTCACCGCCCCGGCTGTCCCACGTCGTGTTCATGGGCATGGGCGAGCCGTTGGCCAACTACTCGCGGGTCGTCGCGGCGATCCGCCGGCTGGTCGCCCCCGTCCCCGAGGGGCTCGGCCTGTCCCAGCGGCACATCACCGTCTCCACGGTCGGTCTGGTCCCGGCGATCCGGCGCCTGGCCAGCGAAGACCTATCGGTGACCCTTGCGCTGTCCCTGCACGCGCCCGATGATGAGCTGCGCGACGAACTCGTGCCGGTCAACCAGCGCTGGAAGGTAGCCGAGGTGCTGGACGCAGCGTGGGACTACGCGGCCCGGACGGGGCGTCGGGTGTCGATCGAATACGCGATGATCAAGAACGTGAACGACCAGCCGTGGCGGGCCGACCTCCTCGGTCAGCTACTGGCTGGCAGGTTGACCCACGTCAACCTCATCCCGCTCAACCCGACCCCGGGCAGCCGATGGGACGCCAGCCCGAAGCCCGTCGAACGGGAGTTCGTCCGGCGTCTGCGCGCCGCCGGGGTCTCGACGACGGTGCGGGACACCCGGGGGCGCGAGATCGACGGCGCGTGCGGGCAGCTCGCCGCCGCCGGGGACAGGGACACCGAGACGCCGCAGGAGGCGACGGCGTGACCGGGCGTAGCGAAGAGACCAGGAGACATAGTGGCGAGTCAGGGTCAGCGTTTCCGGCGTAAGGCGCTCCGCCGGGGATACAAGGTCGACGAGGTGGACGCCTTCCTGGACCGGGTCGAGGCGACGCTCGACGGCCGGCCCGTCGGCGCGCCCGTGGCCTCCCAGGAGGTCCACGATGTTGTCTTCCGGGTTCGCTTCAACGGCTACGACGAGTGGCAGGTTGACCTGCACCTCGATCGCGTCGAGCGGCAGCTGGCCGAGCTGGAGGAGCGCGGCGGCTCGCCTGGCCGTGGCACCGACCACAGGATGGCCGACCGGCTCGGCCCCCCGGACCGGATGGGCCCACCGATGCGCGACGAGCGCGGCCCCGTCCCCATGCGCGACGAGCGGGGGCCGCTCCCGATGCGCGACGACCGGGGCCCCGCGCCGATGATGCCGCAGGCCATGCCGCCCCGGCCGATGCCGGCGCAGGCCGGCCCGCCCGCCGACCGCTACGGCCGGTACGACGAGCCGACCGGCGGGTTCTCCAGCGGGTACGACGCGCCGCGCGGCGGGTACGACTCCCCGCGTGGCCCGGGCGGCTCGATGGGTCCGGGTGGCCCGGTGGGCCCCGGCCAGGGCATGGGGCACGGCGGCCCGCCGCCCCGGGGCCTGCCCCCCGGCCCGGGCGGCTACGGCCCGGACGAGCAGCGCTTCGACGGCTTCGAGGCGGGCCGGCACGGGCGGGCCGACATGACCGCCGAGATCCGAATGCCCGAGCGGGACCTGCGTGAGCTGCGCGGTCGTGGCCCGGCCGGGCCGCCGCCCATGCCGCCGCAGCCGGTCGGCGGGCCGCCGCCGATGGCCGGCCCGCCGGTCGGTCCTCCGGCGGGCGGCCCGCCCATCGGTGGCCCCCCGGCGGGCGGCCCGCCGATGGCCGGTCCCCCCGGCAGCGACCTCTACCGGGTGGACCAGATCCGCCGCAGCTTCCAGGTGCGCCGCTTCGGCAGCGGGTACGACCCGGACCAGGTCGACCGGCTCTTCGAGGGCATTCTCGACGGCATGTCCGGCCGTGGGCCGATGCCGGTCAACCCAAAGGACCTGGACACCCTGCGCTTCGGTCTGGTGCCGGGCGGCTACTTCGAGGCCGAGGTCGACGCCGCGCTGAAGGGCGTGCAGGACATCC
>NZ_SMKJ01000213.1:0-12816 GCF_004348615.1 Micromonospora sp. KC207 | reverse complement strand
GCGCAGGATGCCGGGGGTGGCGTCGCCGCCCGCGCCCCAGACGTCTTCGTCCTCCTCCAGCCAGGTGCTGCGCACCTGCTCCTCCTCGGCGTAACCGGCCCCGCCGGCACCCATGCCGGCCATGCCGCCCCTGCCGGCCGTCGCGCCACCCGGACGACCGGCACCCGCCGTGGCCCGGCCGCCCGCGGCCCGGCCACCGGCGGCGGCGCCGGGGGCCATCATGCCGCCCATGCCCGGCTTGCCCGCGCCGAGCCGGCCGCCCGCGCCCCGGCCCGCGCCGGCCGCGCCGCCGCCGAGCATCGGCGGCAGCCCCAGGCTGACCGCCTTGCCGAGCGCGCCGCCCCCGGGGATGCCGCCGCCCGCGCCGCCGCCGGACAGACCCGCGCCGCTGCCGCCGCCCAGCCCGCCACCGCCCGCGCCGAGGCCGGCGGTGGTCGGCGGGCCGGCACCGGCCAGGCCCGTCCCGTAGTCGTCGTCCAGCCCGCCCGGGCCGACCGAACCGGGTTCGGGAAGGTCGGTGACCGGGGTGAGGTCCGGGTGGGTCGTCGGCCCGGGGTCGGGAGTGGTGTCGCCGAGTTCCGGCAGCTTGCCGATGCCCGCCGGGGACCCGCCGCCGACGCCCCCGGTGGTCGGCAGGCCGCCCGCCGACGGAACCCCGCCGGCACCGCCGCCGCCCGGCCCGCCACCGAGGTTCGGCACCTCCGGCGGGCCCGTCTGGAAGCTGCTGGGGGTCACCGAGCCCGGCGTTTCCATCGTGCGGTCCCTGAAGTTGCCGTTGACCTCGTCGTAGACCTTCCGGGCGTCACCCTCCTGGTCGGAGAACCAGCCGGTCACCCAGTCGCCCACCTTGCCGAGCTGCTCGACCGGCCAGCTACCCATGAGTTCCGCCGTGACCCGGGTCTCGAAGAGCCCCACCCCGAGGGTGATCTCGCCGTTGCGGGCCGCCAGGACGTCACCGACGCAGGCCGCCGGGATGGGCATCTTGTTCTGGGCGTCCTCCAGCTGGGTGGCGGCCGTCTCCAGGGTGGTCACGATGCTGACCTTGCCGCGCCCCGGGTTGTCGATGTCGTCGACGATCGACTTGGCGTTCTTGGCGAGCCCCTCGATGTGCGTCTTGAACGATTCGTACGCTGGGCCCTTCCAGACCGCGCCGAGGTCCTTGACGTTCGTCTCCAGGCTCTCCCGGACCTGATCGAGGTTCTTGATCAGCTCCCGCCAGCCCAGCGCGGCGCTCTGCACGTCGGCCGGACGGCCCTCGACGAGCACCTCCCGGGCCATGTCCTCCCAGCTCTTGTCCCCCACGTCCCGCTCCCGTCGATCTAGCTGCCGCCGCGGGCGGCGTCGGTGAATGCCTGCTGCATCTCCTGCGCGGTCATCTCGTTGGCACCCTCGGCGGTCTCGTAGTTCCGCTTCACCGTGCGCAGCGCCTCGGCCGCCGAGTACAGGTTCTCTGAGAGGGTGCGCAGCCCGCCCTCCGTGCCGCTGTGGACCTGCTGGTGCCGCTGGGCGAGCTGCAGGGCGTACGGAAAGCCGCCCAGCGGGCCCTTGCCGGCAACGGCCTGGTCGCCGCCGAGCTTCTCCTTGATGTCGACCATGTCGTAGGAGAGCCGGTTCAGGTAGCTGGCGTGTGTCTCCAGCCAGGTGATAGCCGAGTCGAGGTTGCCGGCGTCCCACTCCGTCTGGACACCCTTCTCGCCCTTGCCGGCGACCAGCCCGCTCGGCGTCTCGGCCTGGTCCACGCCGATCCGGTCGAAGCTGATCCCCCGGATGTTGCCCATCCCCGGGTACATCGGGTTGACCGGCAGCGGCACCGGCAGGTCGATCTCCACCCGGTCCGGATCGTTGCGTTCGTCGCTCATGGTGCCCTCCCCTGGCCCCGTTCCTCAGGTGTCGGTGTCAGCGCCCCGGTGGCCCCGGCGGGGCGTGCGGGCCCGGCCCCGGCGGATACGGCGGGTACGGACCCGGTGGGGCCGGACCCGCCACCGGGCCCGGCTGATGCGGGCCCGACGGGTACGGGCCCGGCTGATGCGGGCGCGTGGGCGGGCCCGGTGGGACGCGGCGGCGCGTCGCCCGGCGGTTGACCACGATCAGCGCAACGATCACCGCGCCGGCCAGGAGCACCACGAGCAGGCAGAGCGCGAGCTGGATCGGCGCGTTGTCCGCGAGGCCGAAGGAGACGGCCGGCCGATCGTCGCCGGAGTCGTCGGCCGCTGGGTCGGCCCCGGACCCGGTCGGCTTCGCGGACCCGCCGGCCAGCAGCGGGTTGCCGTCCACCTCGGACACGGTGGCGGTCAGCGCGGCCAGCACGTCGACGCCGCCGAAGCCGTACTCCGGGTCGCGGCCGGGGGCGCCCCGGTCCCGCGCCGTACGGATCAGCCGGTTCACCACGTTGGCGGCGTCGAGCTTGGGATAGCGGGACCGCACCAGCGCGGCGACTCCCGAGACGATGGCCGCCGCGTCGCTCGTCCCGTCGCCCACGCCGTAGCCGTTCGGCGAGACCGGTGGCGGCGCCGGGCTGATGATCCGCTCGCCGGGCGCGGCGAGTCCCAGCTCCGGGCCGGTGACCGACCCGCTCCACCGGGATCCGCTCTTGCCGGTTGCCCCGACCGTGACAACGCCGGGAACGTTGGCCGGCGTCGGCACGGCCTGGGCGGTACGGCGGTTGCCGGCGGCGGCCACCAGCACCGCCCCCTTGCCGAGCGCGTACTGGACGGCCTCGGTGATCTGCGGGTCGCTGCCGGGAGCACCGATGGACAGGTTGATCACGTCCGCGCCGGCGTCGGCCGCCCAGCGGATGCCACCCGCGATGTCCCACTCGCGCGGCTGGCCGAGCGCGACCGGCAGGATCTTCGCCTCCGGGGCGATACCGAGCAGGCGCATGGGGCCGCCACCCCGGCCGGCGATGATGCCGGCCATCGCCGTGCCGTGCCCCTTCTCGCGATCCGGGTCGGCGCGGCCGTCGGCCTGGACCGCGCTCGACAGCGAGGTGCCCTTGAGCACCTGCCCCTTGAGGTCGGGGTGGGCGGCGTACACCCCGCCGTCGATCACCGCGACCGTGACGCCCCTGCCCCTGGTCAGCTTGTGCGCCTCGGGGATCCGCAGCGTGTCGAGGTGCCACTGGAGGCCGCGCACCGTGTCGGCGGCGCGGGCCGGCGCGGGCGCGGTCAGCAGGCCACCGCCGGCCACCGTGACCAGCGCCAGCATGGCGGCGGCGAACCGCGGCAGCGGTCGGCGGTGCTTCCCCGTGCGCATCGCTCCCCCGGACCCCTCGTCGACCCCTCACGCAGCGCGGCTCCGGTCCGGTCGAGCCGGACCGGAGCCGCTCCGGCGTCAGCTCAGCTGTTCCACACCTTGGAGTTGCTCATCTCCGTGGTGACGTAGTTCTCGCGGGCGATGCCGACCGCGCCGCCGATGTCGTTCAGGATCTTGTTGATGTCCCGGACAGCGGCGTCCCACTGCGCCTGGTGCTGCTGGTAGGCGGTGCGATCCTCGCCCTCCCAGTGCAGCTTGGTCAGCATGGACCGCAGCGTGTCGAGCTTCTCGTCGATGGTCCGCGAGATGGCGGTCATCTGCTGGTTGCTGCTTTCGAGGACCGCGTAGTCAACCTTGATGCTCATGAATTCCTCCCCTACGCCTGGCTGTCGGTCACGGGTTCAGAGCAGCGTGGAACTTGTCCAGCATCTGCTGCTGCTCCTCGTCGTTGACCTGGTGGGTCGTGCCGGACTTGTCGAGCAAGTCGGCGATGTTGTCCATCGCGGTCAGCAGCTTGGCGGTGTCCTCGTTCCAACGCAGCATGAGCTGCTGGAAGCCCGAGGACGCCTGCCCCTTCCAGGCCATCGCCAGGTCGTCGACCACGTTCCACAGCTTCTTCAGCTCACCGTCGACATCGCCGCGCGTGGCCCGCACGTCATTCGCCGCGGTATGCAGAGTCGATGCGTCGACCTCGAACGCCATGCTTCACACCCTTCCGTCATCGTTGTGGCCGCGGAACTCTGCCGCGCCTTCCCCCGCGGCAAGGCGACCAACCCCACCGACGGACATTCTGCATGCACCGTAACCGACCCCGTCCAATGTGCGCAGCCCTCTCACCGCGCCGTCTGCGCCGCCCGGGCCGGCGCGCCTGCGCGTGGAGCGTCCCTGTCGGACCGCGTCGCCCTACTCAGGACGGCCGGCGGTACGACCGCAGGTGCATCACCACGCCGAACACCAGCACCGCCGCCAGCACCACCACGACCGGCCAGAGCACCGGCTTGTCGAAGGCCCGGTCCAGCACCACCGGCAGCAGTGCGGTGATGCCCGTGATCAGCACCAGCTCGCTGGCCCGCTTGGCCCAGACCGCCCCCGAGAGCTGGGCGACCAGCCCCAGCCCGAGGAAGACTGGGATCGTCACCAGGAAGTACACGAAGAGCCACCAGACCACGCCGACCATGTCGCCGCCTTTCGTCATCGGTAGAACGTCGGGTCCTTGACCCAGTCGATCTTGATGTCCTTGATGTCCGGGTCCGTACCGGTGGAGGCCCAGCCGGGGCGGGAGTCGGACACGAAGGCGAACCGGTTGTTGCTCTGGAACCCGGCCATGACGGTGCTGAACAGCGCGTTGATGTCCCCGAAGACCAGCGCGAGGATCGCCACGCTCACGGTCAGCCCGGCCACCCCGATCGCCTCGGCGATGGGCGCGGTCGGCGGAAACGCCTGGAGGGCGACCGACGCGATCACCGCGACCAGGATCGGGATGAGCGCCTCGACCAGCGCGGTCACCGCGTCGTTGAATGCGTCCCGGGCGGAGGTGAGGCTGTCCTTGTTGGCGTTGAACGCCTCGGCCAACGAGTTGATCTCCGCCCCCAGCTTGCGGAGGAAGAGCTCGAACGCGTCCCGGTCGTCGAAGTCCCACTCCTCGTCTGACGGCGGCACCTGCTCCAGAGCCGCGCCGAACTGGTCGCCGCCGAGCAGGCGGGCGGCATCGCCCCAGTCCTTGATGGAATTGTTGACCTCGTCGTTGTCGAACGTCTCCAGGTAGGCGATGGCCGAGCCGAGCGCGACGGCCCCGACGAGCCACACCCAGTTGGCCCGGGCCGCCGGGAGGAGCCCCCGCACCGGCGCCGTCGTCGCCGCGACCGTGTGCGTGCCGGTCACCGCACCGGACGCGTTGGCGATCAGGATCTCCGTCATCGGTGGCGCCTCCCGTCGCGGGCCCGGCCGGTCACTTGACCACCCAGGGCTGATCCGACTTCTCCCAGTTCTTGGCGGTCTGTTCGAGCTGCTCGGCCGCCCGGTGCAGGTGCTCGATACCGGTCTTCACGTTCTCCAGGTGGCCGTCGACCGAGGCGTTGTGGGCCTCGACGGTCGCGCCGCCGAAGAGGGTCAGCGACCCGCTCGGCAGCTTCACGCTCTCCAGCAACGTCTGCACGTTGCGCAGGTACTGGATGGGGCCGTCCGGGGCGTCCAGCTTTCGGCTCGCCGCGCGGATCGCGTCGACGTCGACCTTGTTCGCCATCGTGTCTCCTACCGGCTCAGCGGCGCAGGCCACGGAACGGATCGGTCAGGTCCACCCCGAACCGGCGGAACCAGTCCTCCGGGGTCAGGGTGCCCTGCTGGGCCTGGCGAACCAGGTCGGAGCCGCCGAGCATCTCGGTGAGCAACTCCTGCTGCTGCTCACCGAAGGCCGCGTACGCCGCGTCGACCGCGGCCTGGAGCGACTCCGCGAGGGAGAAGCTGTCCAGCCGCATCGCCCGGGCGTTGATCTCGATGTCGCCGACCTTCATCTCGCCGTCCACCGTGACCCGGACCAGGCCGTCCGGGCTCTCCCCGACCACCCGCAGTTCGGCACGCCGCCGCTGGAACTCGCCCAGCCGGCGCTGCTGCTCCTGCGCCTGGCGCAACATGCCCTCGACAGCGCCGCCGGCGCCGCCGTACCCCCCCGAGGTGCTCACCACGGTCCTCCCTGCACAAGCGACGATCGGCCCGACGCTACCGGACCGGTTGCCCTGCGTCCGCCCCTGGCCCAGGGCAGCGAGTCCCCGCGAGGGGATCGGGGAACCGGAGCCGTGAGAAATGAACTGGCACCACCGCTGGCAGAACGTGACCGAATACTATTGGGCTGATTCGGACCAGGCCGTCTGGATCAGCTGCTGACCGTCGCGCCGGCGTACCAGCGTGCCCCGGCCCGGCGGCTGTGGGCTCGGGCGAAGCGTGCCGAAGACCGGCCCCTCCTCCCGGGCGCCGGACATCAGCAGGCCGGGCGAGTCCAGCTCACGCAGGCGTTGCAGCACCGGCTCGTACAGCGCCCGCGCCACCCCGCCGACCCGGCGGGTGACGATCAGGTGCAGGCCGATGTCGCGGGCCTGCGGCAGCAGCTCGTGCAGCGCGCTGAGCGGGTTGCTGCCGCCGGAGGCGACCAGGTCGTAGTCGTCCACCAGGATGTACAGGTCCGGCCCCTTCCACCAGCTCCGGTCGCGCAACTGGGCGGTGGTGACGTCCGGGCCGGGCAGCCGGTTGGACAGGGCGCTGCGGATCGACGCGAGGCCCTGGGCGAAGGCCTGGTTGGACGGGGCGTAGTCGAGCAGGTGCTCGCCGTCGACCGCGCCGAGCAGGCCGCGCCGGTAGTCGGCGATGACGAGGCGGGCCTGCGCCGGGGTGTACCGCTCGACGATCCCCTTCGCGATCACCCGCAGCAGGTTGGTCTTGCCGCACTCGGCGTCGCCGAAGACCGTCAGGTGGGGCTCGTTCGCCAGGTCCAGGTAGACCGGGGCGAGCGCCGACTCGTTCACCCCGATCGGCAGGCCGGGCGCGGACCGGTCGGCGACCCGGGCCAGCTCGGCCAACGGCAGCCGGCGCGGCAGCAGTCGCACCTTCGGCGCTGGCGCGCCCGGCCACGCCCGCGCCACGTGCCCGGCCAGGGCGATTGACGCCTCGGTCAGGTCGTCGACGTCGCGGCGGCCGTCGATCCGGGACACCGCCGCCAGGAAGTGCAGCTTGTCGCGGGTCAGGCCGCGACCCGGGGTCTTCTCCGGTACGTTCTGCGCGGCCCGCCGGTCGATCTCCGACTCGGCCGCGTCGCCGAGCCGCAGCTCCAGCTTCGTGCCGAGCAGGTCGCGCAGGTTGATCCGGATCTCCGCCCAGCGCACCGCCGTGATCACCACGTGCACGCCGAAACCCAGCCCCCGGTTGGCAAGGTTCGTGATGGTCTGCTCCAGCTCCTCGTACTCCTGGCGCAGCGTGTTCCAGCCATCCACCACGAGGAAGACGTCGCCGAACGGATCGTCGGCGAACTCGCCGGCGGCCCGGCGACGCCGGTACGCCGCCACCGAATCGATGCCGTGCTGGGCGAACCGCTGCTCCCGCTCGTCGATGATCCCGACCACCTCGGCGACCGTGCGGCGGACCGCCTCGGTGTCCCGCCGGCCGGCCACCCCCGCCGTGTGCGGCAGCCCCTCCAGGCTGCGCAGCGCGCCGCCGCCGAAGTCTAGGCAGTAGAACTGCGCCTCGCGCGGGGTGTGGGTGAGCGCCAGCGAGGCGAGCAGCGACCGCAGCATCGTGCTCTTGCCGGACAGCGACGCGCCGACGATGACCACGTTGCCGCCCGCGCCGGCCAGCTCCACCATCATCGGATCGCGCCGCTGCTCGTACGGGCGGTCCACCACCCCGACCGGGACGGTGAGCCGGCCCCGGCCCGGCCACCCGGCAGTGGTCAGCCCGTACGTCGGGTCCACGGCGAGCTGGCCGAGCAGGTCCAGCAGGCTCGGCGGCTCGGACAGCGGCGGCAGCCAGACCTGGTGGGCGGGCCTGCCCCGGCCGGCGAGGCGCTCGATCAGCACGTCGAGCATCGCCACGGCCTTGCCCTCGGCCGGCTGCTGCGGCTCGTCCACCGGCTCCACCGGCAGCTCCGGGGCCGGCGCCGGCACGAACCCGATGCCGTACGGCAGGATCCGGCGCTGCACCAGCGCCTGCGTCGAGCGCGCCTGCTCCCCCGGCGCCCGGTACGGGCCGGACACGTACGCCGCGCGGAACCGCAGCATCGTGGCGGTGTCGGTCTTCAGGTAACCGTGGCCGGGCGCGCTGGGCAGCTCGTACGCGTCGGGCACGCCGAGCACGATCCGACTCTCCACGGCCGAGAAGGTGCGCAGGCCGATCCGGTACGACAGGTGCGTGTCCAGGCCGCGCAGCTTCCCCTCCTCCAGCCGCTGGCTGGCCAGCAGCAGGTGCACCCCCAGCGACCGGCCGAGCCGGCCGATCATCACGAACAGGTCGATGAAGTCGGGCTTCGCGGCGAGCAGCTCGCTGAACTCGTCGCAGATGATGAGCAGGCTCGGCATCGGGTCCAACGACTCGCCGGCGGCCCGCGCCTTCTCGTACTCGTACCGGGAGACGTAGTTGCCGGCGGCGCGCAGCACCTCCTGGCGGCGGTTCATCTCGCCCGCCAGGGCGTCGCGCATCCGGTCGACCAGCGGCAACTCGTCGGAGAGATTGGTGATCACCGCGCTGGTGTGCGGCAGCGCGTCCAGGGAGGCGAACGTCGCGCCGCCCTTGAAGTCGACCAGGACGAAGTTCAGCTCCTCCGAGGAGTGGGTGACCGCGAGGGCGGCGACCACCGTACGCAGCAACTCGCTCTTGCCGGAGCCCGTGGCGCCGATGACCAGGCCGTGCGGGCCCATGCCCTCGTGCGCGGACTCCTTGAAGTCCAGCTCGACGACGTTGCCGTCGGGGCCGACGCCGAGCGGGATGCGCAGCCGGTCGCGGTGGCTGCGCGGTCGCCAGGTCTGCTGCACGTCGACGGCGGCGGCGTCGCCGACGCCGAGCAGGTCCGGCAGCTCGGTGCTACGGGCCAGCGGCTCCTCGGCGCTGGCCTGCTGCTGGGAGAGCCGGTAGGGGGCGATCTGCCGGGCCAGCCCCTCGGCCGCGGCGGCGGTGAGCTCGTCCGGGCGGCCCAGCCGGGTGGTGGTCGCGCCCCGGACCAGGTCCAGCGCGCTCCCGTCGCCGACGTCGAGGCAGAGCAGCCAGCGGCCGGCGTCGCGGGGGACGACGCCGGAGAGGTCCAGCACCGTGGTGCCGAGCAGGCTCGGCCCGGTGAGCTGGCAGGTGGCGGCGACCTCGCCGCCGTCGACCACCACCACCAGGTGCGGTGCGGTGGTCAGCGGCTTGGCGTCCGGGGCGAACCGGGGCCGACCGGCCAGCTCGTCGGCGAGGGACTCCTCGGCCTCGGCGAGGGTGGCGAAGACCAGGCGACGCGCCCCCGCCGCGTCGGTGCGGCCGGGGTGCTGGGCATGCGGCAGCCACTTCACCCAGTCCCAGGCCGGCTGCCGGTCCTCGGCGGCCACCACGACGACGATCAGATCGTCCGGGGCGTGGAAGGTGGCGAGCTGGCCCAACGTCGCCCGGGCCAGGTCCAGCATCGGCTCCCGCTCGCCGCGCAGCACCACCCGGGAGAACGCCCGCACCGACAGCGCGGTGGGCAGGTCCGGCACCGTGGAATGGGCCCGGACGAACCGGCGCAGCGCGATCGCGCTCATCGGCTCCAGGTCCTCCACCGGCTTCGTCTCCGGCGGCACGATCTCCACCGCCAGCCGCTGCGGGCCGACCGCGATCCGCACCTCGCCGAAGTCGTCCTCGGTGGTCCGACGTTCCCACAGCCGGCGTGACGCGGCGATCGACCAGAGCGCGTCGGGCTCCGGGTGCCGCCAGGTCATCGCGGCCCGCTGCTGCTCGGCCGCGCGCCGGGTGCGCTTGCGCATCTGGGCCAGGTATCGCATGTAGTCACGACGCTCGGCGTTCAGCTCGGCCTTGTCGTTGCCGCCGTTGCTCAGCGAGCCGATCGCCATGCCGAGCATGGAGACACCGAAGAGTCCACCCGCGACGTACGTCATCACGCCGCCGCCCCGGCCGGCGTAGAGGAACGCCATCGCGCCGACGCCGCAGACCATCGGCAGGATCATCAGGAGCTGCCCCATGCCCCGGGGGGTCGGCTCGGGCAGCTCCGGCGGGGACTCCAGCAGCACCTCACCACGCGGCAGGGCGGGCCCCGATTGACGCGGAAGCCGACGGAACACGACGGTGCTCACGGCGCTCTCTCCTCCCCCAGAAGCGGCCCGGACGCCGGCCGGCGCGGCGTGACGTGCGGCCGGGGTGGCGCGACGACCGGGCGCGGGCCGTCGGGTGGGCATCGTACGTGGGGGTCATCGTAGGTAATCTCCCGTGGGCGTCGTGGACCCCACGTCGGCGGCGGCCGGGCGGATGAAGCGTAGGCGAGCGCGAGGAGGCCACAGTGGCGACGAGGACGGCGACCGGCGGCCTGAGCCGGATCACCATCGTGGCGCCCCGGACCCGGATGGACCTTGCCCTCCCGGCCGACGTGCCCCTGGCGGACCTGCTGCCGACCCTGCTGCGGTACGCCGGCGAGGACCTCGCCGACGAGGGGGTGCGGCACGGTGGCTGGAGCCTGGCCCGGCTCGGCGGGCAGCCGCTCGACGGTGGCCGTACGGCGGCGCAGCTCGGCATCCGCGACGGCGAGGTGCTCTACTTCAACCCCCGCGCGGCGGCGGCCCCGGAGATCGTCTTCGACGACGTGGTGGACGCGGTGGCGACCGCGACGAACCAGCGCCCGGGTAGCTGGCAGGTGAGCACGACCCGGTCGTTCGCCGTGCTGTTCGCGGCGGCGGCGCTGTCGGCCGGCGCGCTGGCGGCGCTGTTCGCCGGCCCGCCGCACCTGCCCGGCGCGATCGCCGCCCTGCTGGTCGCGGTCGCCCTGGTGGTCAGCGCGGCCGTGCTGTCCCGGGCGGCCGGCGACAGCCGGACCGGCGCGGTGCTCGCCCTGGTCGGCCTCGGGCACGCCGCGACCGGCGGCCTGCTGGTGCTGGCCGGCGACCGGGCCCTGACCGAGCTGGCCGGCCCGCACGTGCTGCTCGCCGCGACCGCCGTGGTGGTGTTCGGCGCGGTCGCCGCGCTGGCGGTCGGCGACCGGCTGCCGCTGTTCTTCGGGGCGGTCGCCGTCGGCGGGGCGGTCGGCTTCGGCGCGGTGGTTGGCCTGGCGTTCTCGGTGGGCGCGCCGGCCGCCGCCGCAGTGGTCGCCACGGTCGCGTTCGCCGCTCTGCCGGCCCTGCCGATGGCGGCGTACCGGCTGGCCCGGCTGCCCGTGCCGTCCATCCCGACCGGTCCGGACGACCTGAAGACCGACACCGAGACGGTCGACGGCCGCAGCGTGCTGCGACGGAGCGAGCGGGCCGACGCCTTCCTCACCGCCCTGCTGTGGACGGTCGCCCTGCTGGTGCTGGGTGGGGAGTTCGTGCTCGCCCTCGACGGCCGGCTGCCGGCGGTGCTGCTCTGCCTGGTGCTGGCCCTGCTGTCGCTGCTGCGCGCCCGGCCGTTCCTCGGCCGTGCCCAGCGCGCCCCGGTGCTGCTGGCCGGCAGCCTCGGGCTGGGCCTCGCGGCGGCGGCCACGTTCGCCGCCGGCGGGGCGGTGGTCCGCCTCGGCGTGGTCCTCGGTGGACTGGTCGTGGCGGCCGTGGTCAGCCTGATCTACGGGCTGACCGTGGCGGGCAAGCGGATCTCACCGGTCTGGGGGCGGTTGCTGGACATCGTCGAGATCCTGCTGATCATCTCCCTGGTCCCGTTCGCGGTCTGGGTCTGCGGCCTGTACGGCTGGATCGTCAACCTCCGCCCCTGAGCCGGCGGGGGCCCCGCAGGGCTCACTCGGCGCGGTGGTCGATGACGCGGCGGGCCACCGGGGCGGTGGCGTACACGCCGGGGCCGTGCTCGCCGTCGAGCGGCCGGGCCGGCACCCCGGCCCGCCGGGCGATGTCCCGGACCACCTTGACCAGCGCCTCGACGTGGTCGGCCGGGGCCGCGACGCGCAGCAGCGGCGGCGCCGGCCGGTCGCCGGGGCGGACCACGGCGGCGAGCGTGTGCGACGGCGCGGACGTGGCGGTGACGGCGTCCACCAGGGGCCCCCAGGTGGTACCGGCGCGGGCGCGCAGGGCCAGGCAGCGCTGGGTCCAGCCGCCGCCGCGCAGGCCGGTCCAGGTCTCCGACTGCGGCTCGGGCGTCAGGTCCAGGCCGGCCCCCGAGATCAGCGCGGCGCCCAGCTCGTCGCGGCCCAGGAGCCGGTGGGCGAGGCCGGCGGCGTGCAGCGCCTTGCCGAGCCGGCCGACCGCCGCGGCCACGGTCCGGTGCACGCCGAGCGCTCCGCCGCCCCGGGTCACCGCCTCGGTGCGGGCGTCCCGCACGGACAGCCGCACGGCGACCCAGACGGTGCGGTGGGCGGCCGGGGCCGCGCCCGGGGTCGGATACCAGACGAGGGTGTGCGAGACGACCTGGGCCAGCGACACCGGCGCGGTGAACTCGGTGAGCACCGCCAGCGCCCGATCCACCACCGCCGCGTCGATCGAGCCGGCCGGCGCGCCGGGGGGCGGGTCCAGTGCCACGGCGGCGAACCAGCCCCGGACGTCCTGGCCGATGCCGAGGCGGGTGCCGCGCTCGGTCAGCTCGGTCATGGTCAGCTCGGGGGCGAGGGCGGCCAGCCGGGGGTCACCCGCACCGCCGGTCACCGCCGCCTGGGCCTCCTCCCGGCGCAGCCGCAGCCGGCGGCGCAGCAGCAGGTCCTCGTACCACCAGCGACCGCCCCGACGGGCGAAGGCGGCGGCGACGGCCACCACCGCGACGACGGCGACGACGCCGACCAGCCAGCCGGGGCCGCCGAGCGCGGCGTAGACGGCCAGCGCGCCGAGCTCCGCCACGACGAGCTGGCCGACGACGACCGGGCCGAGGCGACCCCGGCTGCGCCGGTCGGCGGGGACGACGGCGCGGTCGGGCGGCGCGGGCCGGGCG